>CAMOWO010000020.1 GCA_946628525.1 uncultured Bacillota bacterium
GATTCCATCATCTTATGCCGCAGTGTATCCTTGCTCACAAGAAGGTATTCGCTGTCCCTGCTGTCCTTGAAGTAACCCGACACCTTCAGCCTGTGATCGGCGACTTTTGTGTCGATCGTTTTGCCGATCTTGATGTCGTCCTTGTAGTTCTCCGTGACCATGACCTCGTAGTCGCCCTTCGGCCAGTCGCCGCCGGCCAGCTTGATGTCATCCTTGACAAGATCGTAGTTGATCAGGCCTTCGGAGTAGTCGTTTTCCAGGTCGCTGCAGGCGATCATGTCCACGAACCTGGTCCTGTCAGCGTATATACAAGGGCTCGTCAGATTCGAGATCCCTGTGATGGTCATCTCTCCCAGGGTCCCTACGTCCACCTTTCGCCCGACGTAATCCTTCACCTTCGAAAGGCCGACCTCCTGGGTCAGCTGTTCGTCGATGGCGCTTCTGACGGCCATCCTGTCCACCACGATCTCATCCGCAGACTGCGGCAGCGCCCCGTAGATCAGGTCTTCTTCCTGCAGCTTCTCCGCATCCGAGAGAGAACCCTCTATGGCGATCACCGCTGCGGAGGTCTGCATGTATTCATCCGTCTTGATGCGCAGGGCGATCCTTGAATCCCCCGGCAGCACATAGTCCACATTCGGCGCATCCTTTATCGTCTTATACCGCTCCGGATCCGTGTTCTTGCTGACGACGGTGATGTACGACTTGTCGGCCGTCACGAACATATCGTCCGTCACGTTCATCAGTCCGAAGATCTGGCACACCGAGTACGTCACAAAGAGTGCGGAGATGACGAATCCCGCAAGGAGGATCTTCTTGATGGCGCCGTAGTCTCCCACCCGCGAGAACCCGGTCTTTATCATCTTCAAAGGTCCCATCAGGGATCGGTACCGTCTCTTGCCCGGGATCTTCAGTTTCTCCGGATCGAAGTCCGTCTCCGTCTCATCGCCCTCCGCCAGTTTGTGGTAGCCACCCTCGATGAATTCCACCGGAGAGTCCTCGTCCACGACTTCCAGCCTGGCGCCGGGATCTTTGCTCCGTATGAGGATGCTCCCGTTTCGTATCACGATATCGAGGCCGATGCCCCGCCCCGATTCATTATAAAAGTCGATGTCATACCGGTCCGATCGCAGCCTCTTGTGATCCTGGATATCCCCCAGGTAGACTTTGTAGTCCATCTTGTAATCGAGCCCGTCGGTCCCTTTGTTCTCTTCGTCTGACACCAGACTGCCATCCCGGATCCGTATGATCCTGTCGGCGTAGAACCCCGCCAGTTCCTCCTCGTGGGTCACGAGGATCACGAGCTTGTCCTTCGAGATGGTCTTGATGATGTTCATGACATCGATGGTGTTTTTGCTGTCCAGGTTCCCCGTCGGCTCATCCGCAATGATCACAGCCGGATCTTTGACGATGGCTCTTGCGATGCCCACCCTTTGGCGCTCGCCCCCGGAAAGCATCTCTGCCAGCCTGCTTCCGTACCGATAGATCCCGGTCTTTCGCAGCACGTAATTCACCTTCTCTTCGATGACCTTCTCGTCCTTGACGCCGATCATCCGAAGAGCCATGGCGACGTTCTCGAACACCGTCATGTCTTCCACCAGATTGTAGTTCTGGAAGATGTACCCGATCTGCAGGCTCCGGATGGCATCCACCTTGCCGGAACGCCTTCTGGTGATCCGCTGGTTTCCGATGTACACGTCGCCTTTGTTTGCCTTATCGAGACCACCGATCACGTTCAGCAGCGTCGTCTTGCCGCATCCCGACGGCCCCAGCAGGGCCACCAGCCCCGTATCCGGAAGTTCCACGGAGGTGTTGTTGATCACATGTATCTGGTTCTTCTTGCCTTTGAAGAAATATTTGTCCAGTCCTGATATTTTGAGCATCTCTACACCTCCTCCCTATAAACCGACATCGCACTGTCTTTGAAGAGGTGCCGCGAGAACTTACCCGATATCATCAGGCTCATGATGAGCATGATCACGTAAAGGATGACGTAGCCCTCCGGCTGCATGTGCCGTACGAGTTCACGGATCTGCTCCACCGGAAGATATCCAAAGGTGGCGAGCAGCGCCGCCGCCGCGAAAATCATGAAGGCGATGGTCATCACCGTCACCAGTTCGATATCGATGATCCGTCTCACAGCCTTCCGGTCCATGCCAAGCATTCTCAGTATGCTGTAGTATCCCGTTCTCGATCTCATGATCAGCCGTATGACGAAGTACGTGATGAAGAACAGCGCCAGGATCACCACGATGGTGATCGGAAGCTGGATCATCTGCATCATATCGCTGAGAAGCGGCACCAGGACGTCTTTGAGCGGGAGCACGGAGTATCCGGCCTCTTCCAGAGCCCGCTTCGTGTCATCGATGCTCTCCACGTCCTCCACGTAGATCGTGGCCTGGTAGTTGTCCGGCGTGAACAGATCGTAGTAATCCTCGGGACTTACGAAAAGGACGCCCGCCGTCATCTCGAAGTCCTTTCGTCCCGTCAGTTTCTCGTAATTTTTCTCTGTATAGATATCCTTGATCTTCAGGGTCTTCGTCGCAGCGTAGTAGGCATTCGAGACGCCTGCCTTCAAGGATTTGCCCTTGCTGACATTATCGTCGAAATAACTGTTCGCTTCCGGCGGCGCCAGCACGTCACCCTTCTTGACTTTGTCGCACTTCATGATGTCGTAAGCCGTATCTCCCGGCTCCGCCGTCTGCTTCTTGCCGTTCAGCGTCACATCGATACTGCTGTGCTCGTGGTACATGTTCGCCAGAAAAAGATCCAACGTCTCCGGGGTCATGTACACTTCGGCGTAATCGGAAATGGCGCCGACGCCCTCTTCCTTCTGGGCCAGACCTACCACCTTAAGGGCTTCCTTCGTTTCGTACTGATCCGTATCCACCAGGTACGTCTTGTCGAGGTTCTTCTCCGCGGCCTCCCCCTTCGGGGTCTCACCCTTCGAAACAGCCAGCACGACTTCCCCCTTCGCCTGCGGCATCCTGCCCGTCAAAAGGGTCCCCGTCATTTCTTTGTCCGCCCGAGGCACGGCCTGATAGCTGAAATCCTCATCCTCCAGGTAGAGGACGCTGTCTCTTAGGATGTCCGCTTCCGCGATGCTCTTCACGTTGCTGATGGAAGATATGGCGTCTTCATCCGCTGCATCAAAAGGGGAACCGTCATTCTTCTTTATGACGATCCTGTCTAGCGTAAGATTCGTAAAATAGTTGTTGTAGCCCACCTTGGAGGACTCATCCTTCTGAGAAAGATAGGACGTGTACTGAGAAGTCACCGCTGTCAGAAGGAATGCGAAAACGATGAGCAGAAGCAGGAACTTCGGGACGACGTTGAAGGTGTTCCTGACACCGAGTCTGACCTTGCTGGTCCCGGACAGTCTCCCGGTCTGAAGCTGCCGGCCCCGCTTTTCTTTTTTTCTCGATCTCGTCTTTTCGGCGGGTTCCTGCTCCTGGGCCATCTCCCGCTTGATCTCGCGCCTGCGGGCCAGCCGCAGATCCTCTGCGATCCTGCCGTCGTGCATCCTGATCATCCGCGTGGCTCTGGCCCTGAACTGCTCGAAGTCGTGGGTCACGACGATCACCAGTTTATCCTTCGAGATCTCGCTCAAAAGTTCCACGATCTCTTCGGCGCTGCTGCTGTCCAGGTTGCCGGTAGGCTCATCTGCAACGATGATGTCCGTCTCTTTGGCGAGAGCCCTTGCGATGGCCACCCTTTGCATCTGACCGCCGCTGAGCTTGCTCACCTTCGTGCCCGCGTGAGCGCTCATGCCCACCTTCTCTAAGATGTCCCGGACCTTCTGCCTGACGAACTGACGTCTGACGCCGTTTATGAGCAGCACCAGCTCTACGTTCTGATATACGGTATAACTGTTTATGAGATTGAACTCCTGAAAAACATTGCCGATGTAGTGCTTCCGGTACTCGGCAAAGTCCTTCTCCATGAAGTGGCTTGTGGGCCTTCCTTCGATGAACATCTCGCCTTCTTCGTAGGAATCCATGCCGGATATCACGTTTAGCAGCGTACTCTTGCCGCTGCCGGATTCTCCCGTGATGACCACGAATTCACCGCGGTCCAGCTTGAGATTCACCCTGGATATGCCGCTGGCAATGATGCCCTTGTTATAATAGAATTTAGAGACATTCTTAAGCTCTATCATGATATCGATGTCCCCTTCACCATCTTTCGTTTACCTGCATAGATCTCGTCGACGATCTCCCAGATCACCTCATGCTCGCTGAAATGATGCTTCACGCCTTCGATCTCGATGTATGTCTCATGGCCTTTGCCCAGCATGATGATCATATCCCCCGGCTCAGCCGTGGTGATGGCATAGGCAATGGCTTCTTTTCTGTCGTCGATCTCGATATACTCTGCACCCACTTTGTCCAGGCCGATCTTGAGGTCCTCGTTGATGGCCCTGACGCTTTCGAATCTCGGGTTGTCCGTCGTGAGGATGCAAAGGTCTGCCAGCTTGCCGGCGGCTTCGCCGATGTTGTATCTTCTCACCTTCGAACGGTTGCCGCCGCAGCCGAAAACAGCCACCAGTCTGTTCGGCTCGTACTCGCGCAACGTACGCAGTACGCTTCTGGTGCTCAGTGCATTGTGGGCGTAGTCGATGATCACGTAGAATTCTTCTGATACAGGGATCAGCTCGACTCTTCCCTTCACCTGGGCATCCACAAGGCCTTCTCTGATGGACTCCTCATCGATGTTCAGGAGTTTGCAGACGGCGATGGTGGTGAGGGCGTTATATACGCTGAATCTTCCCGGGATATGGGTCTTGGCTTCTCCCTCCATCATGCCGTGGACGTTGAATTTCATCCCCAGCTTGCCTGCATCCTTGATGAACTCCATATCCGATGCGGTGATGTCCGCCGGCTGCCTCGTGGACATGGTGATGATCTGATCGCAGGACGCGCCTTCCATCATGTCTGCAGCGTGCTCATCGTCGATATTGAAAATACCCGTTCTGCACTGGGTAAAGAGGATCTTCTTGCATCTGAGATAGTCGTCGAAATCCGGGTGCTCCGCAGGTCCGATGTGGTCCGGGGAAAGGTTCGTGAACACGCCGTAATCGAAGGTGATCCCTGCCGTCCTGTCGAGTTTGAGTCCCTGGGAGCTCACCTCCATGATGACGCACTTGCACCCTGCATCCACCATCTGGGCCATGGCCTTGTGGATCTCATAGGATTCCGGCGTCGTGTTCTTGGCCGGCGTCGAATCCTTGCCGATCACCGTCGCGATGGTCCCAATGAGTCCTGCTTTGACGCCTGCGTGGGTGAGCACGTCCTGGATGATGAACGTCGTGGTGGTCTTGCCCTTCGTTCCCGTCAGGCCAACCGTCGTCAGCTTCTTAGCCGGATAATCAAAGAATGCTGCGGACATGTATGCCAGCGCGAGTCTCGCCGACTCCACCTGGATCACGGTGACGCCGGAGGTGTCGATGCCCTGCGAAAACTCCCGGTAGGAGTCCTCGCTCTGCACCACCAGCACCGACGCGCCCTTTGCGATGGCGTCCGGGATGTACTTGTGACCGTCCGTCACGGCACCCACCATGCACACGAACATGGTGCCCGGCGCTACTTTGCGGGAATCGTAGATGATGTCCGTTACTTCGGTGTCCGGGCTTCCCTGGATCGGTCTATATTCAATATCTCTGCATATTTCTCTTAATTTCATTTCATACCTCAAGTCTTGATATTATACTCAATTCATCATACCACATCTTGTGCTTTCAGACCACTTCTTTCACGCAAAAGTCCCGCGCGGTTCTCTGCCCCCTGCGGCGTGCACCACCAAAAAAGGACCCGGGGTGCCGGATCCTTTCATGCTGCTTGATTATCTCGTTTGGCCGCGGCCGACCGCTTTATCTTGGCCGGATCTTTTTCTTCGCGGTCCACTTGGAGTAGTAGACTTTGCCGGAAGCGTTCTTGTACGTTCTGACTCTGACGTAGTAGAGTTTCTTGGACTTCAGCCCCTTGATCTTCGTGGAGTTGTTGGATGCTCCCTTGACCGTCTTTGTTTTGGCGCCTGCCATGGAGGACTTGCGGGAGTACTGGACCTGATAGCCGGTGACCTGCTTGCTCTGCTTCTTCCACTTCAGTTTGAAGGCTTTTTTGTACCTCGTGAATGAAGTGATCTTCGTGGCCTTCGGTCTGATGGAATACGTCATGCTGAAGGAGCCGCGGTATGCTCCCTTGCCGGTCACGGTGACGGTGGCTCTGCCTACGTTCACGTTGTTTTTGAAGGACTGGCTGTAGTCTTCGCCCTTGGTGAGGCCCGGGATGATCACCGCCGGTTTTCTGGCGGTCCCGGTGTATACGTAGAGCTTCGTGGACAGTTTTGCCTTTGCCTTAAAGCGCGATATGTTGATCTTCGCGCTGCCGTAGTTGTCCCGGACATACTGCAGGGCTGCCGCCGCGTCGATGGCGCCCTTGCTGCCTGTTGCAGCACCTCTGTCATTCTTCGCCGGGTTCACAGGGTGAGCGGTGGTTTCGGCGGCTTTCACCGCTTCATTTACCGTCAGATTCGGGTTTTCCGTCCAGAGCAGGGCCATGATGCCGGATACGATCGGCGCGGACATGGACGTTCCGTCATATTTATCGTAATCGTTGTATGGGATGGTGGACCAGATCCCCATTCCCGGGGCGCTGATATCCTTGTATTCGTTGTAATCCGACCAGGACACGTTCGTGCCGCTCGATGCGAGGGCCGTCACACAAAAGGCCTCATCGAAATCCCCCGGATAGACTTTGTCCGTCTCCGGTCTTCCGTAGATATCGCCATTGCCGCCGGCGCAGACGGTGACTACGTCATTCTCCTCCCGCATCTTTCTGATCATATTCTGGAGCAGCTTATCCTCTTCTTCCGGTTCATATCCTCCGACGCTGACATTGATCACATGGAGGTCTTTGATCTTGCCGGCAGCTATTTGCTTCATCAGATAAGTATAAGCGCTGACCAGCTGTGCTGAATAGACGTACTCTGTATCTGCCGCCACCTTTATCGGGATGATCCTGGCATTGTAGGACGTGCCTGCCACGCCTCTGCTGTTATTCGCCACTGCCCCGATGATCCCTGCGACGTGGGTCCCGTGCCCGACATTATCCTCCACGTTTTGGTCTTTTGTCAAAACACTGTAGCGATTCGCAAGGTCTATATTTGCTGCAAGATCCGGATGATCGATCTGGACGCCGCTGTCCAGCACGGCGACCGAAACGGTCCTGCTGGTCCTGGTCTGAAGCCATGCTTCCAGAACATTCGCTCCGCAGGAGGACTGGAAGGTGCTGTCCCACGGACCGAGATGGTACATCCGATCTGCGTAGTAATCATTGATGCTGTATCCTTGAGCGGCCTCGGTGGTACCTTCCATGAGCTTGTACACATGGTTCTTCTGCACGTAAGCGATCTCGGGGTCCTCCTGGAGAACGCTTATGGCTTCATCCACGTCTGCCCCTTCTTCAAGGGTCACCTGCAGCGCTGCTCCGTCATCTCCTGCAGAATCCGAGATGAAGCTGCTGCCTGTCACGGCGGCCCCCGTCTGCTCCGAGACAGAATCGGCGCACACCGAAGCAGCCTCGCTCACCGTCTCCGGGACCTGCCCATCTGCCGGGAGGATGCTTTCACCCTGCACAGCCTGCGTACACTGCGCATCCTTTTCATATACAACTATAATGTCATTTGCCTGGGTGTCGGGATCACCGCTTTCGCTCTCCTGCGCGTATGTGACACCCGGCATCATTGTCGCCGCCATCATAAGCGCCGTGACCCATGTAATGATTTTCTTATTATGATTCATTGCATAACACCTCATGGTAATTATATCCAACAAATGCACCCCGCGTCAAGAATCAGTATCACCCGCCGGTACGATCGGAATCACTCCGGGCGGATGACGATCTGATTGAATTGCTCACAAATCTTACTGGCTTGCTATGAAGATCTGTGCTACAATATAAAAAACAATATGATCTGCCGCAAGGCAGCAAGTCAATCATGAGAAGAGGAATCGCCATGATAGAAGAGAAAATCACTTACGAATATGATTTCCCGTTGGACATAAGGATCGTGGAACTCACCGAGTATCCCCTCCACTATCAGCAGGATGTAGAGCTGGTGGTAGTCCTCCACGGGGAAGTGGAACTTAAGATCGGCACCGGCCTTTATACCCTCAAGCGCGGAAGCGTCTTCGCGGTGAATGCCCGGGAGGTCCACGGCATCTACAAGACGGAGGGACCGAACACCGTAGCCCTCATCAGCATAAGCACGGATTACTTCAGCAAGAGCTTCCCTCTGCTGAGCAAGAGCGCCTTCCGGACCTATGCGGAGAGCGAAGGCGACCAGAGATTCACGAGGCTCAGAGAATCCGTTTTCGGGATCCTTGCCCTCTACCTCAAGCGGGGCATCAACTATAAGCAGAGCTGCATCGAAGAGACCATGGAACTTCTTGATTTCATGAACAAAAGCTTCAACCTCTGCGCCGTAAACGAGAACGGACTGTCCGTGAGCCCGCAGCACGAGAACCTTTTGATCCTCGAGAGAATGAGCAGGATCATCCCGTACATATACGAGCATCACGCAGAGAAGATATCTCTGGATGATCTGGCGGAGAAGGAGCACCTCAGTACCTACTACCTCTCCCACATGATCAAAACATGCACAGGCCTCAACTTCCGGGATTTCCTCTGCTATGCCAGAGTGGAATTCTCCGAGATGTACCTTCTCGGCACGGACATGAAGATCAATGCCATCGCACGCAAAGTCGGCTTCTCCACCACTGCATATTACGAGAAGTTCTTCCAGCGCTGGTACCACAGGACTCCTTCCCAGCACCGCAAAGAATACAGCAAAAAGGTGCGCAGCGAAGAGAATCCGGAGCAGGTCCGTACCGTCAGCGTGAACACGGCACTGAGCATGGTCCAGCAGGAGCTCAGCGCATCACAGCAAAAGGTCTACGGCCCTCCTGTGAAACAGCTCAAGCTCTTCACAAAAATGAACGCATCCGAAAGGCCGCTGGCCAAACTGTCACGAAGCATCGAGATGGAGGTCTGTACCCGGGACTACAGAAGGCTCGGCTACGCACTCTTCGCAGAACTGAAGAAATTCAAATGCGACCTCATCAATCTCAAATATACAGAAGAGGAATCCGGAAGTCCGGAACTGGACGCATTCCGCAAACTCCTGATAGAGAACGGCTACGAGGTCAACATGATCAAAGCCTACCACGGTGAATCCACCGGCAAATCCTACGGCCTTGATTCCATCGCCAACCTTCTCTACATCTATCAGCGGAATGTGCTTTCGTCCCTTCCGATCAGTGTGAAGCTCATGGACTCCGGTGATGAAGACGTACAGCTGAAGGGGGATAACGGTCTCATGACCTCCTCCGGCATTTACAAACCGGCCTACTACGCTCTTCTCATCCTCCAAAAGCTCCAGGGCGATCTCATTTCCTTCGAGAAGAACTACGCGGCCGTGCGGATCGGCAAAGAGAATCCGGCCTTCGTCATCGCCGTGGTGAACTACGACGGCAGCATCCTCCGGCTCTGCACCGGCAAGACCAATATGCACGAGACAGTAGACAGGATCAACGCCTTCAAGGACGAACTGGAAGTGAACGTGAACCTGGGCAACATCCAGGGACGCTACTCCATCAACAAGTACTCCTTCACCAATCCGGATACCGTATTCGATTTCATGGCACGCCTGGGATTCCCTAAAGTATACAGTTCGGACATCGACTTCGACCTGAACTACTACTCGATCCCTAAGACGGATATCTACACAGATGACGTTGACGGCACCTTGCACATGAACTTCCAGGTGGAAGGTGCAGGACTGCAGATGGCCATCATACAGCCCCTTCCACAGCAGGAAGGATAAGGCGCAGGAACTTAAAGACAGAAGTATTTAAGCAAACCGCTGTATCGGCACAATGTCCACGCAGCGGTTTTTTAGTGCTTGCGATTCCGGCAGCAGGTTATATGCATGAAAAGGTATTAAAATCTGACGTCGAGCGGGGGCGCGGCAATACCATGCCGCTCCTCACCATTACCCACCCACACACAAAGAAATCCCCCGAATAAAATTCGGGGCAGACTGTAGACAAACCTGCTAACAAAAATCAAGTACGAATTTGAGTTTGCTAGC
>CAMOWO010000021.1 GCA_946628525.1 uncultured Bacillota bacterium
GAGGTGGCGTGCCACGATGAGGGAGCACACGTGACATTTTTGGATTCGAAGAGTTCCCAGGTGGGTAAGAAGGAGAGCATCGAGGATTCGGCGAGGATCCTGGGCGGATTCTTTGACGGCATCGAGTACAGAGGCTACGATCAGTCTCTGGTGGAGGATCTGGCGAAGTATTCCGGTATTCCTGTCTGGAACGGACTCACCGATGTGGATCACCCGACTCAGATCCTGGCAGATATGATGACCATCGAGGAGCACATCGATAAGCCGCTGGCGGATGTGAAGGTGGTCTTCTGCGGAGATATCAGAAACAACATGAGCTACGCATGGATGTACGGATGCGCCAAGATGGGCATGGACTTTGTGGCCTACGGACCGGATGTTCTGGCGGAGCAGATGGACAAGGACGTCATCGCGAAAGTAAACGAAGTGGCGAAGCAGACAGGGAGCACCATTACCGTATCATCGGACATCGAGTCCATCAAGGGCGCGGACGTGATCTACACAGACGTATGGGCCTCCATGGGAGAAGAGGATGAGATCCCGGAGAGGGTGAAGCTTCTCACACCGTACAAAGTGACCATGGAGATGCTGGAGAGCACGGGAAATCCCGATGTGATCTTCCTTCACTGCCTGCCGGCATTCCACGATTTCAATACCGTCATGGCCAAGACGCAGATGGAACTGGGCTACGACATCAGGGAAGTGACGGACGAAGTGTTCCGCAGCAGCCATTCCAAGGTCTTTGATGAGGCCGAGAACAGGATGCATTCCATCAAGGCGATCGTCGTGGCGACCATGGCAGACGAGCTAGTTGAGATTTAAGACCGGAGAGTATTATGGAGATAGAACTTAAGTACAACATTCCTGATAAGGAAACAGCAGAGAAGATCTGGGAGAACGAGATCTTCGGCACGTATGAGGAGCCGGAGTCAAGAGAAGAGCTCTTCATGGATGCGTATTATTACGATACGGAAGACTTCAGTCTGTCCGATAACGATATCGCATACAGAGTGCGCAAAGAAGGCGGCAGCTGGGTCGCCGCTTTGAAGTGGAAAGGATGCGCCGAGGGTGCGCTCCACAAGAGGGAGGAACTTTCGATCCCGGTGGAAAAGAAGGACCCCGACACCAGCGTCTTCTGCCAGAACGAATCGGGGCGGCACCTGGAGCAGATCGTGGGAGGAAGAGACCTGATCTGCATGATCAGAAGTGCCATCGCAAGGAAGCGTTTCAGGATCGATACGGGAAGCGGTATATTTGAGTTCAGCATCGACAGGGGCAAGGTGGTGACGCCGGCCGGAGAAGAGCCTGTCCTGGAAGTGGAAGTGGAGCTTTTCTCAGGGGAAACGGAAGAACTGCAGTCCATCGGAGAGACTCTGAAGCAGCAGTACGGACTTGTGGAGTCGGAAGAGAGCAAATACGGCAGAGGATTAAGGCTTCTGGGCCGGGAGGATGCGTAATTCTTCTTTACTTTTCGTTTCGATAGCGATATAATAATATGCACTTATGTGTACACAACTTAGGAGGAAATAAATAAATGAAAACAACATTCATATCAAAGGAGAACAACACAGCTAAATTCAGCATGGAGATCAGCGCAGAGGAATTCGAATCTGCAGTAAACAGCGTATACAGACAGCAGAAGAGCCGTTTCGCAGTTGACGGATTCAGGAAGGGTAAGGCACCGAGAAGCATCATCGAGAAGAGATACGGCGAAGGCATATTCTATGAGGATGCCATCAATAATCTTTTCCAGATGAACTACCCACAGGCTGTAAGCGAACTGGAACTGAACGTGATCGACAGCCCTGTCGTTGACTTCTCAGAACTGAAGAAGGGTGAGCCGTTCACGATGACCATCGAAGTGGCTTGCTATCCTGAGATTGAAGTTAAGGATTATAAGGGCGTTGAGATCAAGAAGGTGGATCTCGATGTGACAGATGAGGATGTAGAGAACGCCATCAAGAGCCTGGCAAGAAGAAACTCCAGAATGGTAACGGTAGAAGACAGACCGGCTCAGGACGGAGACATGGTCCTCATCGACTACGAAGGATGGGCTAACGGCGAGCAGTTCGAAGGCGGCACAGCTGAGAGATATCCGCTGAAGCTGGGTTCCAACACGTTCATCCCTGGATTTGAAGAACAGCTGGTAGGCGTATCAACAGGAGAAGAGAAGGACGTCGTCGTTACGTTCCCTGAAGACTACCATGAGAAGAGCCTTGCCGGTGCAGAAGCTACCTTCAAGTGCAAGCTCCACGAGATCAAATACGAAGAGATGCCTGAGATCGACGATGAGTTCGTCAAGGATGTAAGCGAATTCGATACCCTCGATGAGCTGAAGGCAAGCGAGAGAGAAAAACTGGAGAAGCAGAACAAGGAAACAGCTGAGCAGACTATGAAGAACTCCGCTCTGGAGAAGGTCTTTGAAGCTAACGATATCGACATTCCTGACGTTATGGTCGAGACAGAAGTCGACAGCATGATGAGCGAGTTCGACCAGCAGCTGAGATCACAGGGCATGGACATGGAGTCCTACCTCAAGTACATGGGTGAGAACAGCGACGCATTCAAGGAACAGCTCAAGGACGACGCTCACAAGAGAGTGAAGACCAGAATGATCGTAAGAGCCATCGCAGATCAGGAAGGTTTCGAAGCAACAGAAGAAGAGATCGACGCTGAACTGGCCAGCATGGCACAGCAGTACGATCTGGAAGCAGATTCACTCAAGGAGATGCTGGGAGAAGAGAACATCAACATGATCTCAGGAGATCTCAGGATCAAGAAGGCAATCGACTACATCTATGACAATGCAGTCATCAAAGAAGACTAACAGGAGGCTTTGCAGATGACATCCATTCCTTATGTTATCGAACAGACAGGACACGGAGAAAGGTCCTACGACATTTACTCCAGACTGCTCAAGGACAGGATCATCTTCCTCGGAGACGAGATCAATGATGATGTGGCCAGTGTCATCGTGGCACAGCTGCTCTTCCTTGAAGCGGAGGATCCTGATAAAGACATAAGCATATACATCAACAGTCCCGGCGGATCTGTCACGGCAGGCATGGCGATATACGACACCATGAAGTATATCAAGCCGGAGATCTCCACCATCTGCGTGGGTATGGCGGCCAGTATGGCAGCCGTGATCCTTTCCTCAGGAACGAAGGGCAAGAGATACGCTCTGCCTCACGCTGAGGTGATGATCCACCAGCCTCTGGGCGGATTCAGAGGTCAGGCTGAAGATATCAAGATCCATGCAGACTGGATCCTGAAGACGAGAGAATCATTGAACAAGATACTCAGTGAGAATACAGGACAGACTATCGAGAAGATCGCGGCAGATACGGACAGAGATAACTTCATGTACGCCGCTGACGCCAAGGAATACGGTCTCATCGACCAGGTGATCACAAGCAGATAGTTCGTTCGGGGGACATTATATGAGCAAATACGACGAAAACAATGAATTACGATGCTCGTTCTGCGGTAAGCCTCAGAGTCAGGTGGAGAGGCTTATCAGCGGATCAGGAGTTTACATCTGTAATGAGTGTGTAGCTCTCTGTAACGACATTCTCATTTCTGAAGCAGCAGGTGGGAACATCAGCGACGTCCAGGAACAGGAACAGAGCCTTCCGAAGCCAAAGGACATATTCGACGCTCTGTCTGAATACGTCATCGGTCAGGAAGATGCCAAGAAGGCACTGGCAGTGGCTGTATATAACCACTATAAGAGGATCAGAAGCGGGATCTCTGAAGACGGAGTGGAGCTCCAGAAGAGCAACATCCTGATGATCGGACCGACAGGTTCCGGTAAGACACTTCTGGCTCAGACCCTGGCGAAGATCCTGGATGTACCATTCGCCATCGCAGATGCTACTTCCCTTACGGAAGCAGGCTATGTGGGAGAGGACGTGGAGAACATCCTGCTGAGACTCCTCCAGGCGGCCGACTTCGATATCGAGAAGGCTCAGAGGGGCATCATCTACGTGGACGAGATCGATAAGATCGCCAGGAAGTCCGAGAACCCGTCGATCACGAGGGACGTGAGCGGAGAAGGCGTACAGCAGGCTTTGCTTAAGATCCTGGAAGGTACCGTGGCTAACGTGCCTCCGCAGGGCGGAAGGAAGCATCCGCATCAGGAGTTCCTGCAGTTCGACACGACCAACGTCCTGTTCATCTGCGGCGGAGCATTTGACGGACTGGACAAGGTCGTCAAGAAGAGAGTGGGCGAGAAGACCATCGGCTTCAACTCCAACGTAGAGAACAACAAGATGGATGTGTCGGAGATCCTCAAGAGCACTCTCCATGAGGATGTACAGAAGTTCGGTCTTATCCCTGAACTGGTGGGAAGACTTCCGGTCCTCGTCATGCTGGAGGAACTGTCGAAGGACGCCCTCAGGCAGATCATCACAGAACCGAAGAATGCTCTGGTAAGACAGTACATGAAACTCTTTGAGATGGATGGTGTGGATCTGGAGATCACAGATGATGCCATCGATGCCATCGCAGAGAAGGCCATCGCCGGCAAGACCGGTGCCAGAGGTCTCAGAGGCATCATGGAGAAGATCATGACAGGCATCATGTATGAAATGCCTTCCAGAGATGATATCGAGAAATGTATCGTGACAAGAGATACTGTAGAGAAACAGCAAGAGCCTGAACTTGTAATAAGAAGCAGAGACGCCGTTGCTAATGAAAGAAGCAGTATCCCTGCCGAGACAGCTTAAGAAATTAAGACGGGCGGCTTTTCGTAAGTCGCCCTTTTGACATATAGGAGGAACAGTATGGAAGATGCAAAAATAAAAGAATATCCTATGATCCCCCTGAGGGGAGTGACAGTATTTCCGAATATGGTGCTCCATTTTGACATCGGAAGGGAGAAGTCCATCAACGCGCTGGAGAAGGCCATGATCCTGAATCAGCACATTTTCCTCAGTTCTCAGATGGATGAGAACCTGGATCTTCCGACGCCGGATGATTTTTATAAGGTGGGGGTCATCGGCAAGATCAAGCAGATGCTGAAGCTGCCGGGAGATTCCATCAGAGTCCTGGTGGAAGGCCTGTCGAGAGGCGTCATCGAGGAAGTCCTCTTCGAGGTGCCGTACTTCAGATGTGCAGTCCGCGCCGTAGAAGATCCGGAGATCGTAGATGACCCGGAAGCAGAAGCTCTCATGAGGACCGTGCTCACGAACTTCGACGAGTACGTCTCCATCAATAACACCATCGCATCGGAAGTGTTCGCCAGCGTCGTTTCCATCGAGAATCCTGGCAGGATGGCGGATATGATCGCCTCCCATCTGGATGTGAAGGTGGAGGACAAGCAGGCGCTGATCGAGGAGTTCGACCCGAAGAAGCGTCTGGAGAAGATCAACGAGATGCTCCTGAGAGAGATCGAGATCCTCAGGATCGAGCAGGACATCAGCACGAAGGTCAAGTCCCAGATGAACCAGAACCAGCGGGAGTACTATCTTCGCGAGCAGATGAGAGCCATCCAGGAAGAACTGGGGGTGGCAGAAGATGTGGAAGACGAAGTGGCGACCTTCAAGCAGCAGCTGGAGGAGCTGGAACTGGAAGAAAAGACGAGAGACAAGATCGAAAAAGAGATCGACCGGTTCTCGAAGATGCAGCCGTCCTCTGCAGAAGCGACGGTCAGCAGAAACTACATCGAGACGATCCTGGCCCTCCCATGGAACACGGCCAGCGAAGATAACATCGACCTTTTGAAGGCCGAGGACATTTTGAACGAAGACCACTACGGTCTGGAGAAGGTAAAAGAGCGCGTTTTGGAGTACCTGGCTGTCATCCAGCTCAGCGAGAGCCTGAAGGGCCCGATCCTTTGCCTCGTCGGACCTCCGGGCGTCGGTAAGACATCCATCGCAAGAAGCGTGGCAAGGTCCATCGGAAGAGAGTTCGTCAGGATGTCCCTGGGCGGCGTCAGAGACGAAGCCGAGATCAGAGGTCACAGAAGGACATACATCGGAGCCATCCCGGGCAGGATCATCAGCGCCATCAAGGATTCCGGCGTGAAGAACCCGGTGTTCCTCTTCGACGAAGTGGACAAGATCGGCGCCGATTACAAGGGAGACCCGGCTTCAGCCCTGCTGGAAGTCCTGGATCCTGAGCAGAACAAAGACTTCACGGACCACTACCTCGAAGTGCCGTTCGATCTGAGCAAGGTCATGTTCATCACCACGGCCAACACCACCAGCACCATCCCAAGACCGCTCCTTGACAGGATGGAAGTCATCGAGGTCAGCGGATATACAGAAGAGGATAAGGTGCAGATCGCCAAGAAGTACCTGGTACCGAAACAGATCAAAGAAAACGGCCTGACGAAGAGCATGATCAGCTTCACGGAGGCCGGCATCAGAAATATCATCAACTACTACACGAGAGAGTCCGGCGTCAGAAATCTCGAGCGTGAGATCGGGAACATCTGCCGCAAGGTGGCCAGAAACGTGGTTTCCGGCCAGACCGCCAAAGTGAGCGTCGGCCCGAAGAAAGTCCTGGAGTTCCTGGGCAAAAAGCGCGTGCGCTTCGATATCATCAAAGGGGAGACGGAAGTGGGCGTGACGACGGGACTGGCCTGGACCATCGTCGGAGGCGACACCCTCTTTATCGAGACGGCGGCCCTGCCGGGAACAGGCAAGCTGCAGCTCACAGGTCAGATGGGCGACGTGATGCAGGAGAGCGCCCAGACGGGCATCAGCTACATCCGCTCCATGGCCAAGAAACTCAAGATCGATGAGGAGTTCTACAAGAAGTACGACATCCACGTCCACATCCCGGAAGGCGCAGTGCCAAAGGACGGCCCGTCTGCCGGTGTCACCATGTGCACGGCCATCATCTCAAGGCTGACGAACACGCCGGTGAGAAAAGACGTGGCCATGACAGGGGAGATCACGCTGACAGGCAAAGTGCTCCCGGTGGGCGGCATCAGAGAAAAGGTGCTGGCGGCCCACAGAGCGGGCGTCCGCAAAGTGCTCCTGCCGTATGAGAACGAGATCGACATCCAGGAGATCCCGGAAGTCGTCAGAGACGAGATGGAATTCGTGCTCCTCAAACACGTGAAAGACGTATTCCCGCATGTATTCGTAAAGGGTGATAAATAATGAAGATAGGAAGATCGGAGCTTGAGACTGTCGCGGTTAAACCGTCGCAGTATCCTCCGGAAGACATGTACGAGATCGCTTTTGCCGGACGTTCCAACGTAGGCAAATCTTCACTGCTCAATCTGCTTACGGGAAGAAAGAGCCTCGCCAGAGTCAGCGGCAACCCGGGAAAGACCAGGACCATCAACTTCTACAGGATCGATGATGCCTGGAGGATCGTGGACCTGCCGGGATACGGATACGCCAAGGTGTCAAAGTCCGTGTCCGCAGGGTGGGGCGAGATGATGGAGAAGTACCTTTCATCGAGACCGAACCTGCTGAAAGTGGTGCAGCTGGTGGACATCCGCCACGCTCCTTCCAAGCAGGACGTTGAGATGTACGACTACCTCAAACACTACGGCCTGGACGGGATCGTCGTGGCGACAAAGGCGGACAAGATCTCCAGAAACCAGATGTCAAAACAGATCAAACTGATTCGAGACACACTGAAGTTATCCCATGATGATGCGGTGATCCCTGTCTCATCCCTCAAGAGAACGGGACAGGATCAACTGCTGGATGAAATAGGTAAACTTTTGGAGGAGTAGATGCAGTTTATCAAAATCCGTGCGCTTCTAAAAAGGATCAAGGCCATCAAGTTCATGATGAAGGACAAGTCTGTCGCCTGGTGGAAGAAGGGACTGATCGTGTTCGGCATCGTGTATCTTGTGCTGCCGGTAGATCTGATCCCGCCGTTCATCCCGGTGCTGGGTTTTCTGGATGACCTGTTTCTCTGGATCTTCATACTGTGGTTCCTTTCGAAGGAACTGGATAAGTACTGGTATGGTGATTCCAAGGACCTGTCAAAAAAATACGGTGGTAAAAAGGTAGTAGATGATGTAGAATACGAAGTGGACGATTTTGATGAGAAGTGAAGAGGTGTGACCATGGCAAAGAAATCCAAAGAACCGGTATTAGGTGATATCATCATCACAGAAGAGCAGATCGCAGCGAAGGCAGTGGAACTCGGTAAGGAGATCACGGAGGATTACCGTGGAGAGAGCGTGATCCTTCTCGGCATACTCAGAGGTTCCATCATGTGGATCGCGGAACTCATGAAGAGGATCGATCTGGATACAGAGATCGACTTCATGGCATGCAGCAGTTACGGCTCGGGCACGAAATCTTCCGGCAGGGTAAAGATCCTCAAGGACCTTGATTCCGATATTACCGGAAGGAATGTTCTGATCGTGGAGGATATCGTGGATTCGGGCATCACACTGAACTATCTCAAAGGATACATAGAGAACAGAGGTGCCGCCTCCGTACGTATCTGTACGCTGCTTGATAAACCGGATGGAAGGAAGGTGGATATCCACGTGGATTACGTGGGATTTACCATCGAGAACAATTTCATCGTCGGTTATGGACTTGATTATGATCAGAAATACAGGAATCTCCCGTATATCTGCTTAATGAAAGAAGAATAAAATTTAAATTGTATGGTTGAAAGGAGCAAATCACTAATGCTGACAAATTTGATCAAAAAGCTGAAAGAAGACAGAAAATCCATTGTATTCCCTGAAGGTACAGACCCAAGGATCCTTGGCGCTGCTGCAAAGATCATCGCTGAAGACCTCATGGATGTTATCCTGGTAGGAGATGAAGAAGAAATCAAGGCTGCTGCACAGGCAGGCGGATTCGACGTTTCAGCTGCTAAGATAGTAAATCCTGCAACATATGACAAGATGGACGAGCTGGTAGAGCAGATGGTAGCACTGAGAAAGGGCAAGATGACTGCAGAACAGTGCAGAGAAGCTCTTCAGGGCGGCGCATATTTCGGAACGATGCTGGTCAAGGCAGGAGAAGCTGACGCACTTCTGGGCGGAGCAACGTACTCCACAGCTGACACAGTAAGACCTGCACTCCAGCTGATCAAGACGAAGCCTGGCTACAAATCCGTATCATCATGCTACATCATGGTCAAGGAAGGCGCAGAGATGCTCTGCATGGGAGACCCTGCCATCAACATCGCACCGACAGCAGAAGAACTGGCTGAGTCCGCTATCGAAGCTGCTCACACAGCTGAGATCTTCGGCATGGAGCCAAGAGTTGCAATGCTTTCCTACTCCACACTCGGATCCGGTCACGGCGAAGCTGTTGACAAGGTAAGAGAAGCAGTAAGGATCGCGAAGGAGAACGCTCCTGATCTGGCACTGGACGGAGAACTGCAGTTTGACGCAGCAGTATCACCTGAGGTTGCGAAGACGAAGTGCCCGAACTCACCGGTAGCAGGTAAGGCAAACGTATTCATCTTCCCTGAGATCCAGTCCGCAAACATCGGCTACAAGATCGCTGCAAGACTGGCAGGATACGAAGCGATCGGCCCTATCATGCAGGGACTGAACGCTCCGATCAACGACCTGAGCAGAGGATGCGTAACTGAGGAAGTATACAAGATGGCAGTCGTAACTGCAGCACTTTCATAAGGTCATAACAAATATGATACACGAGAGGTTGCCACACAGGTGGCAGCCTCTTTTATATGGGTCACCACCTTGTGGGTTGAAAATCAGCCTCATTTGAGATATCATATCCGTTGTGGAAAAGTAACTGTCTTACTTGATGGAAACGACATGAAACAGAAACTTCGTAAACTCTGGAAAC
>CAMOWO010000022.1 GCA_946628525.1 uncultured Bacillota bacterium
CACCGGCAGAGCCGGTGGTTTTTGTCATGCTGAAGCCGCAAAAGTAGCAGCCCCGGATCGCTCCGGGGCCGCTGCCGTCTGATAAACATCTATTTGTCTTCTTTTATCACATGATATGCAGGAAGTGGTCCGCCTACGCCGGCTTCGCCGAGCGCTGTAGGGATCGCTTCCATGAGACCGAAGTAAACATCCCAGTAATCTTCCGTCTTTGCCCATGCCCTTGCGGTGAAGGACATGCCGCCCGGGACACCCTCGAGAGGCTCTGCGATAGGAGCCGGCTCGCTGAGGACTTTGTCGTTGGCTTTCATCTGCTCGAGCATCACGTTTCTGGCGCCCGCCAGGTCTGAGCCACTCACATTGAACGTGAGGTCGACACGGCGCAGGGACTCTTTTGTCGCGTTCGTGATGTTGCCCGCCATGAGGTTGCCGTTCGGGATCGTTACCGTCTGGTTGTCCGGTGTGAGGACGACGGTGTAGAACATGTTGAGTTCTTTGACATCGCCTTCTGTGTCAGCCGCGATGATCCTGTCACCGATGCTGAACGGCCGGAAGATCAGGAGCATGATGCCGCCTGCCAGATTCGCAAGCGCCCCCTGAAGAGCCATACCAACAGCAAGCCCGCAGGTGGCCAGCACAGTGATGACCGAAGCCATCGGAACGCCCAGCACGCTGATGATCGAAATCACCAG
This sequence comes from uncultured Bacillota bacterium, assembly GCA_946628525.1. The sequence continues at coordinate 690 of CAMOWO010000022.1, forward strand.
AACCACGTACAGCGCGATCTTGCAGAAGTTACGAAGGAATGATTTTACTGCCGGGTCAAGTTTCTCTATTACCTTGATCTTGTCCAGCATTCCCAGGATCTTACTGATGACGATGCGACCAATGATGAAAATGAGAAGTGCCAGAATGATTTTCGTGCCTACAGTTGAACAGATATCGATCAGTTTATCTGTCCAGGCGCTGATGTTACCGCTCATGATAATACCTCCCTTACTTGATAAATGGATTGCATCTATATTTTACCATTTGGCGGCCGCTTTGTGAAGAGCATGCGTCTTGCGCTTTTCGCTGCGAACCTATATAGTATATCTATACCAAAGGAGACGCCATGACGAAATCAGATCTGCCCGTAAACAGCATCATATACCGACCGCCTTTTGAGGCCTCGACGCCGCTGCTTCAGGTGACCAGCGGGTGCAGCTGGAACCGCTGCAGGTTTTGCTCGATGTACGCGGATGTGCCTTTCAAGGTGCAAAACGATGTGCGCATCGAGGAGGATATCGCGTATCTCGCAGCCACCCACCCAAAGTCATCACGGGTGTTCGTAGAGAACGGCAATGCTTTTTGCCTGCCGGCCGGGAAGCTTCTGGCCACTGCGGATCTCATCCACAAGCACATGCCGGATGTCGACACGATCTGCATCTATGCCTCCATCCGGGACATCGCCCGCAAGTCGGACGAGGAGCTGCACGCCCTCCGGGAGGCCGGGTACGACGATGTGAACATCGGTCTGGAGAGTGGAAACGAAGAGACGCTGAGGTTTTTTAACAAAGGGTACGACGCGGCGGAAGCCGAAAGGCAGCTTCTCCGCATGAAGGCGGCCGGTTTTCACTATGTCATCAATGTCATTTTTGGCGGGCTGGGCACCGGCCATGCTGAGGAGTGCGCAAAGGATACCGCCGCTCTCATCAACAGGGTGCAGCCGCAGGTGGTCTTCACCGAGACGGTGCACGGAGAGCCCGGCAGTATGCTTTACGAGGATATGCGTGTCGGTTCATTCAAAGAGGCGACCATCGGGGAGTATTTCGATGAGATGATCCTGTTCACAGAGGCGCTGGAGCTGGAGGACTGCGTTTACTACGCGTGGCATCCCGCCAACATCACGACGGTCCGCGGTCATCTTCCGGAGGATAAGGATGCGATACTCCGCGAGATCCGAGGCCGAAAGAATGAACTCACCCCGAGCGTCCTGGCCAAACGGCCCATGCGCTTCGGCGGCGAAGGCGCCATCCTTTCTTATTGAAATCAAAAAGTGGACACCACGGGGATGTCCACTTTTTTGTTGTTATTTCTCGAAGCCAAATATGTATCTGTCGATCGAGATGGCGGCCTGCTTGCCTGCGCCCATGGCTTTGACCACGGTAGCAGGGCCTGTGACGGTGTCGCCTCCTGCGTAGATACCTTCTACATTCGTCGCGGTGACGCTGTCCGTAACGATGGCGCCCTTTCTTGACTTTTTGAGGTCCGGAAGGTCTTCATCTGTGATGCCCGGACGGAACGTGGTTCCCGTTGCCAGGATGACCATGTCGCAGTCTACGATGAAGTTGGAGCCTTCGACAGGGACCGGTTTGTGCCTTCCGGATTCATCCGGCGCACCGAGTTTCTGCTTCAGGCACTCGAGGCCTTTGACCTTTCCCTCGCTGTCTTTGAGGATGGCGATAGGGTTTGCCAGATCTATGATCTTCACGCCCTCTTCTTTTGCATCTCTGAGTTCTGCATCCAGGGCCGGCATCTCGGATTCGATCCTTCTGTACACGACGCTGACTTCCTCGGCACCGGAACGGATCGCGCAGCGGGATGCATCCATCGCAACGTTACCGCCACCGATGACCACGACTTTTTTGCCCACAGGAAGAGGCCGTTCGCTGTCTCCCTGGTACGCGTGATCCACGTTGATCCTGCGCAGGTAGTCCGTTGCGTCGAAGATGTTCTGCTTTTCGTTGCTCTCGATATCGATCTTCGTCGGCTTGACAGCTCCGTCGCTGATGAAGATGGCTTCATATCCATCATTCAGCATTTCTTTGACGGTGCAGTCTCCATCCACTCCCACCTTCGTGTTGAGGACGAACTCGATGCCTCTCTTTTTGAGGGCATCCACTTCTCCTTTGATGACGGATTTCGGGAGTCTGTATTCAGGGATCCCGAAGTTCATGGTACCGCCGATGACGTTGGTCTCGTCAAAGACAGTGACTTCGTAGCCCATGAGGTTGAGGTCGCAGGCACATGCCAGACCTGCAGGGCCCGCGCCGATGATGGCGACTTTGTGGCCGTTCGGTCTTCCCGGTTTCTTGCTGAATCCCACGTTTTCTCTGTACCAGTCTGCTACAAAGCGTTCCAGGGCTCCGATCTTCACCGGTTCGCCCTTCTTTCCTCTCACGCAGTGGCCTTCGCACTGGTTCTCGTGAGGGCAGACGCGGCCGCAGATGGCCGACATTCTGGTGGTCTTCGTGAGGATATCGTGTGCGCCTACGAAGTCACCTTTTGCGACGGCACCTATGAATTCAGGGATGTTGTTGTGGAGCGGGCAGCCGCTTCTCATGCAAGGCTTCATCCTGCAGTTGAGGCAGCGCATCGCTTCGCTTATGGCCTGCTCCGGCGTGTATCCCAGTTTGATCTCGCTGTAGTTCGTGATCCTTGTTTCGATCGGCTGTTCAGGCATGACGTTCTGCTTCGTCGTGATGTTGATCATTATCTGTCACCTCCGATCTGACCGAACGCCTTCTGGCGGTTCTTCAGTGTATTGTATCTATCTACCGTTGCTTCTTCTGCCAGCTTGAACAGTTTGTCCGCTCTGTCAGGGAAGCGCAGTTTCAGTGAATTGTAACGTACTTCGCCCATGATGAAGTCTTCGAAGCTTTCGGATGCTCTGCCGCTGTCGATCTCCAGAGGGTTCTTGCCTTCTGCTGCCAGATCCGGGTTGAAGCGCAGCAGGTTCCAGTAACCGGAACGTACCGCCTTCTTCATTTCCTCCATGGACTTGTTCATGCCGGCCTTGACGCCGTGGTTGATACATGGAGCGTAGGCGATGATCAGTGACGGACCATCGTAAGCCTCTGCCTCTCTGATAGCCTGCAAAGCCTGTGCAGGGTTCGCGCCCATCGCGATCTGTGCGACATACACGTATCCGTATGCCATGGCAATCTGCGCCAGATCCTTCTTCTTCACCGGTTTACCGGAAGATGCGAATTTCGCAACGGCACCGATCGGTGTGGACTTGGATGCCTGACCGCCTGTGTTGGAGTATACTTCCGTATCGAATACCATGACGTTCACGTTCTCGCCGGATGCAAGTACGTGGTCCAGGCCGCCGTAACCGATGTCGTAAGCCCAGCCGTCTCCGCCGAAGATCCACATGGATGGCTTCGTCAGAAGGTCCTTGTTCTCCACGACGTATCTTGCGCTTTCCAGTTCTTCTCTGGAGTTGTGATCTTCACCGGCACTCCAGTCTGCGATCTCTTCGCAGAGAGCCAGGAGTTTGTTTCCTGATTCCTCGGAGATCTTGCCGTCGTTCATGCCGCCGATCCAAGCCTTTGCGATGCCGGCCAGTTCTTCATCTTCTGATGCAGCCAGCACGTCGACTGCCGTGCGAAGCTCGTTTCTTCTCGCGTTGATCGAAACGGTCATTCCCAGTCCGAACTCTGCGTTATCCTCAAACAGCGAGTTTGCCCATGCAGGACCCTTGCCTGACTTGTTTACAGTATAAGGCGTTGCAGGTGCGGAGCATCCCCAGATGGAGGAGCATCCTGTCGCGTTGGCGATGAACATCCTCTCGCCGAAAAGCTGCGTGATGAGCTTTGCATATGGCGTCTCGCCGCATCCCGGGCAAGCTCCCGAGAACTCCATGAGTGGCTGACGGAACTGGGAGCCCTTGATGGTCTCCTTGGTGAACGGCAGTCCCTCGTTCTTTGAACGCTCAAAGAGTGCTGTGAACTTCTCCTGTGCCGTTTCGACGTATTCTGTCTCCGCCGGTACCATTTCGATGGCTTTCTTTCTCGCAGGGCATACGTGTGCGCATGAGCCGCATCCCGAGCAGTCCAGTGCGGAGATGGCGATGGTGAACTTCCTGTTCTTGACGCCCTTCATATCCAGCACGCCGCTGATCTGATCGGCCATGTCGTCTTCCACGACGAATGGACGGATGACTCCGTGAGGACATACAGCCGAGCAGAGGTTACACTGCATGCAGTTGGCGCTGTTCCAGACAGGAACGTCCGCTGCGATGCCGCGCTTCTCGTATGCTGCCGTACCGGCCGGTACCTGACCGCCTGCTGTGGCGAGGAATTTTGAAACAGGGACAGAGTCGCCTGTCAGTGTATTCGTTGGTCTGAAGATATCGTTCAGGTAATCTGTGTGCAGCTTGTCTCTTCCCACCAGCTTTGCAGGTGCCGGATCGTCCTTGGCCGTCTTCCAGCTTTCAGGGACGTGGACTTTGTGCACGTTTCTCATTCCGGCATCGACTGCCGCAACGTTCATATCTACGATATTCTGGCCCTTCTTCTTATATGTCTTGCGGATGGCTTCCTTCATGTAGTCTTCTGCATCCTCGATCGGCAGGATCTGTGAGAGTTTGAAGAAAGCAGCCTGAAGAACGGAGTTGGTCCTTCTTGCTCCCAGTCCGATCTCCTTGGCGATGGCTACGGCATCGCAAGTGTAGAACTTGATGTCGTTGTTTGCGATGTAGCGCTTTACCTTGCCAGGGATGTGCTCTTCCAGTTCCTCGTCGTTCCATACGCAGTTGAGGAGGAAGAATCCGCCCGGTTTCACGTCTTCTACCATATCGTACGTCTTCAGGTATGCGCTGTTGTGGCATGCCACGAAGTCTGCCTGCTTGACGTAGTACGTTGACTTGATCGGGGAGTCACCGAATCTCAGGTGGGAGATGGTCACGCCGCCGGATTTCTTAGAGTCGTACTGGAAGTAGGCCTGTACTTTCTTGTCTGTGTGGTCGCCGATGATCTTGACGCTGTTCTTGTTGGCGCCGACGGTACCGTCTGCACCGAGCCCCCAGAATTTGCATGCCTTCGTATCGGCAGGAGCAACGTCAGGATTCTCCGTTACAGGAAGTGACAGGTTCGTCACATCGTCTGTGATGGAGATGGTGAACTCCTTCTTCGGCGCATCGCTCCAGAGGTTCTCATATACGGAAAGGATGTCTCCCGGCTGGGTATCCTTGGATCCCAGGCCGTAACGTCCGCCGCATACGAGGCAGTTTTCGAACTTGCTGTCCTTGATTGCTGAGAGCACGTCCAGGAAGAGCGGCTCGCCGATGGAACCCGGCTCCTTCGTCCTGTCGAGGACGGCGATCTTCTTGACGGTCTCCGGCATCACGGCCAGCATGTGCTTTGGTGAGAACGGTCTGTAGAGATGTACCTCTACGATACCGACCTTCTTCCCCTTTGCACGCAAATAGTCCACGACTTCCTCTGCTGCATCGCAGACGGAACCCATGGCCACGATGATTTCCTCCGCATCGGGAGCACCGTAGTAATTGAACGGTTTGTAGTCTGTGCCGATCTTGGCGTTGACCTTATTCATATATTCAACGACGATGTCCACCGTCTCGTTGTACGCTGTGTTCGCCGCTTCTCTATGCTGGAAAAATGTCTCCGGCTGTTCTGCAGACCCGTTGCTGTGCGGGTGGTTCGGGTTGATGACGGAGTCGCGGAACTTGCGGACGGCCTGCCAGTCCACCATTTCCTTCAGATCATCGTAATCCCACACTTCGATTTTCTGATACTCGTGGGATGTTCTGAATCCGTCGAAGAAGTGGAGCATCGGCAGCTTGCCGGCGATGGTCGCCAGGTGCGCGACTGCCGCAAGGTCCATCGTCTGCTGCACGCTGTTGGAGCAGAGCATCGCAAAACCTGTCTGGCGCACGCCCATGACGTCCTGATGGTCGCCGAAGATGCTGAGTGCATGGGTTGCCAGGGCTCTTGCTGCCACGTGAAATACTGCAGGCGTCTGCTCGCCTGCCAGCTTGTACATGTTCGGGATCATCAGGAGCAGTCCCTGTGATGCCGTGAAGGTGGATGTATAGGAACCTGCCGTGATGGATCCGTGTACAGCACCGGCTGCACCAGCCTCAGATTCCATCTCGATGATCCTTACAGGCTCACCAAAAACATTCTTTCTTCCATCGGATACCCATTCATCCATGGACTCTGCCATCGGGGATGATGGAGTGATAGGATATATAGCGGAAACCTCAGAAAACGCATAGGCAACGTGTGCTGCTGCTGTGTTTCCGTCCATCGTCTTTAACTTTCTCATCTGAACACCTCCCCTTTGGACGTACTTACGACTTCTCTCTGTGTGAAGATGTATTCCGGAACTTCCAGTTCCTTGATGACGTTCCTTGCGCAAACGTACTGACACATCTTGCAGTCTTCACAGATCAGCGGGTCGATGACAGCATGGCCGAACTCCATGTAGATCGCATCGTTCGGGCAGTTGGCAACGCAGTCTCCGCATCCGGTGCATGCTGCGCTGCAGATCTCGAGTTTCTCTTCGTAGTCTCTTACGGATGAGCAAGCCACCATCTTCTGTCCGCTGTACGGTACCATGGAGATGATGTGCTTCGGGCAAGTCAGATAGCAGTCTCTGCATCCTACGCACTTCTCAGGATCTACCTTCGCCGTGCCGTCCACCATGGTGATGGCTCCGTAGCGGCAGACCTTCGTGCAGCTTCCCAGACCGCAGCATCCTGTCGTGCAAAGATTCAGTTCCTTCTGGCTCAGGGTAGCTGCTTCTTCGCATGACGTGATGCCCATCTCTTCGTATACTTTGCCTGCTTTTTTCCCCTCGCTGCAGTGGACGAAAGCCACGCTCTCTTTGAGCTGACCCAGGTCGTGATACGTGTCGATGATGATCTTCTTGCGGCATCTGATCGTGCATGCATCGCATCCTGCGCACTTGTCGTAATCGATCACCGCGTGGTTATCTATGAGGTGGACTGCATCCTGCGGGCAAACGATCTCGCACTCGCCGCATCCGATGCATCCGTAATTACATGTGCTTCTGACTTTCTCCTGATCCTCTTCTGTGGAGGAACAAGGGATGAAGTTGCTGGCTTCTCTCGGGATCATCCGGATCAGGTGCTGCGGGCATACGATCTCCTCCGCACAGACACCGCATCCTGTGCAAGTCTCATGGTCGATGACCAGCTTGCCATCCACCATGGACATGGCCCCGAACTTACATACATCCATGCAGGAGCCCAGGCCGACGCATCCGTCCTTGCACTCACCGCGCATGAAGCCGCCGTCCACAGCCTCCTGGCATGTGCTGCAGGACTCTCTGAATCTCTGCACGCCGGCTGCACATCCGCTGCAACCCAAAAAAGCCACCATCTCTCTGATCGTTGGGGCTTCGATTCCCATGGCTCTCGCCATCTTGTCTACGATTTTCTGACCCACTGCAGGACAAAGCGTCGGGTCCTTGCTGTCTGCCATCGCTTCCGCACAGGCAGCACAAGTTCCGCAGGCACAACCGCCGCAGTCGGCATCAGGCAGAAGGGATATGATCCTTTCTACCAGAGCATCTCTACTCATACTCATACATACAATCTCCTTATATTTAGTACAACCCTAATGACTTTTGATTGTCCTTGCGTTATTCGTGTATACAAGATACAGCATGCTCATTATAACACCATGATTCTGTTTTTCAAGACCTTTCGCGCAGTTTTTCTAAATATTATAAAAAGTGCGTCGTTCCGTGCCAATCGTTGATTTCACTTGCCGGTCGCAAAAAAAGCACACATCAGCCCATTTTATGTTGACCTTCTTATAAATAGCGTCCAAGTATAAAACGAACTAATGTGTACTTGATTAAAAACAATATGGCTTCGACGGCCCGGACCGCGCTCTCGGCGCGCTATTCGTAGCACTTTATCAGCGTCTGCATGCCGTCCCGCCCGTGGCCGTCCTTGCTGAGTTTCTCATAGTGGTCCATGGCCAGTTTCAGAGACGACAGATCGAGACCGGCATCCTTTGCCGCTTCATATCCCAGCTTCATGTCCTTGATGAAGAAATCGATGAAGAACCCGGGGTCGAAGTCCCCGGATACGATCCGCGGTCCGTAGGACTCCAGCAGTGCGTTCTGGCCGGCTCCCGCCTTGGCTCCTTCCATGAACACCTCCAGGTCCAGTCCCATCTTCTTCATTTTTTCTCCTTCGTCAAAAAGAAAAGGGGAAGCGATGCCTCCCCTCTGCTGTTTATGCTATTTCATCATGCCAAGCAGCGCCTGGATGAGCTCTGTACCGTCTTCCTTCTTGCTTGGTTTCTGACCGCCGCCCAGGAAGGATCCCAGAAGATCTCCCAGACCACCGCCGGATTCCTGTCCGCCTGCCATGCCCTGAGCCATGCCCATGAGCCCCATAACGTCCTTCATATCGAAGCCGTCGCTGAGGTCCACGCCGGAAGCCTTCTGCTTCTGCGCGGAAGTCGTGGCTGAGTTCAGGCTGCTGAGGACGGATGGTGAGATATTGCCCAGTACCTTCGCAACTTCGTTTTCGCTTGCACCTGATTCTTTCGCCATCTTCTTGAGTGCATCTTCTCTGTCATCGCCAAGGATGTGGCCGATGATCTTCGCGCCATCTTCTTCGTCGGCTTCATCAAGCTGAGCCTCGATGCTCTTGGTAGTCTTGTGCTGGCCGAGAGCTCCCAGAAGTGATGCTGCGCCTGCTTCTGATGAAGCATTGCTTGTGAGCTTTTTCATGAGCATCGGTACTGCGATCCCGATGATGGAAGCCAGGACTCCTTTGTTGATGCCTGTCTTCTTTGACAGTGCGTCCAGTGCTGCAGCTGAAGTCAGTGCTGCCGTAAGGATTTTGACCAGATTCATAATACTCTCCTTTTTATAAATAAACGTGCTACGGTTTAAACTATACCCTGTTGTAGTTGATCAGGCAGCCCTTGAGGATGATCTGGCGTTCTCTGTCTGTGAGTTCTCCAAGCTGCAGTGTGAACGGCTTCATCTCGCTCTCGCTCACGACGTATGCC
>CAMOWO010000023.1 GCA_946628525.1 uncultured Bacillota bacterium
ACGAGCTGTCGGAGGCGCTGTGGATAAAGCGCAGCGACATGCCGCCGCAGACGAACCCGATGAGCCTTACCGCCCGCATGTTCGAGGCCTTCAGGCTAAAGGAAGTGGAGTTCTAGAGTTGAATTTATTGGGAATTTAAAGACGCTCCGACTTACCGTTTCTAGTATGGGAGCAGCAACAACGTGATTGTGGTGAATTTGGTAAATTCTGTTAATCTTTTCCATTGACATCATTGTTTACTGTGTTATAATTGGATTCGCACAAAGGTTATGAACCAAATGCAGTCACGAAAAAACCGAGGGTTGTGGACCTCGGTTTTTTTATGTGTCATATTGATTGCCGGACATAGCAACGGTGTAAGCGGCTAGTCGTCCATCTCCGGCAAGCTAGTCGCCAGCACCTTCTTCAGTCTCGCATAGCGAGGAAGTGAGTTGACGTAGTCGATGTCCGGTTCGCCCTGGATCAGCGGCAGCACGTAATCGATGAAATCCTTCGTTACGAAGTTGCCGTCATCATTGATCCATTCGCGAGGGACCTTCTTTTCTTTGTTGGCCACGTCCGCGAGAGGAACGCTCGTCATCTCGCCCACGTACCCGAAGTTCAGCGTGTCTCTTCTTATGCCGACCATTATACCGGTCTCGCCGCGGACTGCGTAGTCGACGGCCGTTCTTCCTGCTGCGATGGCTTCATCGATATCTGTTGCCGAAGCCTGGTGGGCTGCAGCTCTCTGGAGGAGGCTGAGCTCGATGGCTCTGACCTTGACGTCCATCCTGAGCTTGACCGCATTCGCAAGGATGACTGCGAGGCCGCCCAGCTGCTCGTGCCCGAAGGCGTCTGTGGATGACGTGCTGGCCTCCGATACAAAGGAACCGTCGTCATAATGGATGCCTTCTGAGACGGCTACCATGACGTTGCCTCTCTCTTCGTAGGCGCGCTGCACATCGTCGAGGAACTTTTGCATATCGAAGTCCACTTCAGGAAGATAGATGAAATCAGGACCGGCGCCTGCCATCGTCGCGAGAGCCGCAGATGCTGCCAGCCAGCCTGCGTTTCTTCCCATGATCTCGATAATGCCCACCATGCCGGTGTCGTAGACGCGCATGTCTTTGTACGTCTCCATACATGAGGTGGCGATGTACTTTGCTGCGCTTGCGAATCCCGGACAGTGGTCTGTTCCGGCCAGGTCGTTATCGATGGTCTTCGGGACACCGATGACTCTGCACTCGTAGCCGACGCTCTTCATGTAGCGGTCGATCTTGTTGCATGTATCCATGGAATCGTTGCCGCCGTTGTAGAAGAAGTATCTGACGTCGTATTTTTTGAAGATTTCAAGGATCCGCTTGTAATCGCTGTCATCTTCTTCAGGCTCTGCGATCTTATATCTGCAGGAGCCCAGCTCTGAGGATGGCGTGTTCACCAGGAATCTCAGTTCCCTCGGATCCTCTTCATCCATAACGAAAAGTCTGTCGTTGAGCACTCCCAGGATGCCGTGTTCTGCACCGTATACCCTCGTGATGGCCGGGGAGTTGAGTGCCTGGCGGATGACTCCGTACGCACTTGCGTTGATGACGGAAGTCGGACCGCCTGACTGACCGAAAATACATGAACCTTTTAATACTTTACTCAAGCAGTATCCCTCCTATCAAGCCTTACCGTCACAGCCCAGAACGTCTGTGATCTTGTGAGCTACCATATCCTTGATGGCTGCTCTGGCAGGCTTGAGGTACTGTCTAGGGTCAAAGTGATCAGGATGTTCTGCCAGATATTCTCTTATGGATGCTGTCATTGCAAGTCTCAGATCGGAATCGATGTTGATCTTGCACACAGCCATTGAAGCAGCCTTTCTCAGCTGGTCTTCCGGTACGCCGATCGCTCCCGGCATGTTGCCCCCGAACTTGTTGATCTTCGCAACGAAATCCTGCGGTACAGAACTTGAACCGTGAAGAACGATAGGGAATCCCGGAAGTCTCTGAGATACATCTTCCAGGATGTCGAATCTCAACTGAGGCTTCGTGCCAGGCTTGAATTTATATGCACCGTGGCTCGTTCCGATGGCGATGGCCAGAGAGTCGCAGTTCGTCTTTTCTACGAATTCCTGTACATCTTCCGGTCTCGTGTAAGAGGAGTCTTCTGCGGATACATTGACTTCATCTTCGATACCTGCCAGTGTACCGAGCTCCGCCTCAACGACAACGCCCTTCTCGTGTGCATACTCTACTACTTTTCTTGTGATCTCGATGTTCTCTTCAAGAGGCTTGGATGATGCGTCGATCATGACTGATGTGAATCCGCCGTCGATGCAACTCTTGCAGAGTTCGAAGCTGTCGCCGTGGTCCAGATGGAGTGCGATCGGAAGGCCTGTCTCTTCAACAGCTGCCTCCACCAGCTTCATGAGGTACGTATGGTTCGCATACGCTCTGGCGCCCTTTGAGACCTGAAGGATGAGCGGTGCATTGAGATCTTTTGCCGCTTCTGTGATACCCTGAACGATCTCCATATTGTTAACGTTAAAAGCACCGATAGCATATCCGCCGTTATATGCTTTCTCGAACATCTCTTTTGTTGTTACTAACGCCATTTTGTTCCTCCTTTTCCTATGTCAATAAAAGTTATAACGTAACTTTTAAACTCTCTTTCAACTTATTAATATACTCTAATCAGAGATATTTTTCAATGCTTGTCCTGATATCTGCGATATCGGAGCTGTCCCCGTAGTCGTCCACTGCTTTGACGTCTGCAGAACCGTGGGTGAGACACGCCGCACCGCCGATACATCCGCCTTCGCATATCATCCCTTCGATGAAGTTGAACGGCAGCACACCTTTGCGGGCCCGCATGAGGGCTGACTTGCATTTATCGATGCCGTCGCAGACGATCGGCTTGAACTCGAAATCATCGGCGCCCTGCTCTTTGATCGCCTGAGCGACCGCTTCTGTCACACCGCCGCTTCTTGCGAATTTTCGCCCAAAGGGTGACGCCCCCGTAAACTCGGACTCCGGAAGCTCGTTCACGCTGATATCCCGGCTGTCGATCAGTGCCTGCAGTTCTTCAAAAGTCATCACGTAGTCCACGATGTCCTCGACCTCCGGCTTTCTGATCTCCCCTTTCTTCGCGATGCACGGTCCCACGAATACGACCTTGCAGCTCGGATCTTCTTCCTTCAGCGCCTTGGCAAGGGCCGCCATCGGGGAGAGATTTGTTGAGACATTGTCTGCCAGATCCGGGAATTTGCTGTGGATGTAGGAGACGAATGCCGGGCAGCATGATGATGTGAGGAATCCCTTTTCCCTGAGTTCTTCCGCTTCATGGTACGCCACGATATCCGCGCCCAGTGCCGCTTCTTCCACGTGGGTGAAGCCCAGTTTCTTCATTGCCGTGATGATCTGGCCCGTCTTCGCATACTTGAACTGTCCGGCGATGGCCGGCGCCACGATGGCGTGGATGTCGTACCGGATACCGCCTTTGCTGTCCTGGATCATCTTGATGATGTCGGTGATGCTGGAGATGTCGAGGGTCGCACCGAAGGGACACTTGTATACGCACTCGCCGCACTGCGTGCACTTCTCGGGATCGATCATCATCACTCCCTTTATGGAGTGGATCGCGTCCACTTTGCATGTGCGCTCGCACGGCCTCTTCAGATTTGCGATGGCATCGTACGGGCACACTTTCGCGCACTTTCCGCACTCTATGCACTTCTCTTTGTTGATGTGAGCCTTTTGATCATTGCCGAACTCTACAGCATCTCTCGGGCAGGCGTCATGGCAGTTGTGGGCCACGCATCCTCTGCAGAGATCGGTCACCACATACCCCGCTTCCGGACAGTCGTCGCATGCGATATCGATGATCTGTATGATGTTAGGGTCATCCTTGCTGCCTCCCAGCGCTTTTCTCATACGTTCCGCCACGATGGCCCTGTCTTTATATATGCAGCAGCTCATCGTCGGCTCGCCTTTTTTCACGATGGTATTTGCGATTTCATTAAAAACCATGAATGGGTCATTTTGCTGCCATGTCTGTCTTGCCAGCTCCCTGAGCACCTTATACTTCAGGTGCTGGACACCTGTATCGAATACTCTCATTTCCTTTTTTCAAACCTTTCCTGTTGTGATGCAAAACAAGCGCCGCTTCCCGCGGCAATCATCAGTATACACCCAAAAACCGGCAGTTCCAATATGGAATCGCCGGTCTCTTGATATGAATATTTGTTATGTTAAGTGTCTATATTTAATCGTCTATTTCTGGGTCTGTTGCTCTATCGTATATAGCCACAACTTCAGCTTCCGGCTCCGGTGTAAGTTTCGTTACGATGATCGCTGCGATACCGCCGCAGATGAATCCAGGAGCAAGCTCATATACGCCGGTCCATGACAGGCAGAAGAGCCACAGCACGTCTACCAGTGCACCTACGACGATGCCGGCAACGGCACCCATGTGATTGAATCTCTTCCAGAAGAGTGACAGCAGGATGACCGGTCCGAATGCAGATCCGAATCCGCCCCAGGCGTTCTCTACCATGTTCATGATGGCCTGAGCACCCGTTCCCTTTGATGATGCGATAATGAATGCTACTACAGCTACCGCCAGTACGACGAGACGTCCGATCATGAGTGTCTCTTTGTCAGATGCTTCCGGTCTGATCAGAGGCTTGTAGATATCCTCTGTGAAGGAGCTGGATGCAACGAGGATCTGTGAGTCTGCCGTTGAAACAGCTGCTGCCATGATGGCTGCCAGAAGCACACCGGAGATCGCTCCAGGGAAGAAGAGTCTTGCCATCACGATGAAGATGGTGCTCTGAGTTCCTGTCGTCAGAAGCTGCTCTGCTACGATCATTCGTCCGAGATATGCGATGAGGCATGCAGCGCCCAGTGAGAGGACGACCCATATGATGGCGACTGTCGCGCTCTTTTTGATCATGGATGGTTTCTCGATGGACATGAATCTTACCAGGATGTGAGGCATACCGAAGTATCCCAGCCCCCATGCGAGTCCAGATACGATATCCTGCCAGCTGGCGTCGAAGACTCCCGTACCGAATACGCACTCGACCGTGGAGCCGTCCGCGTCCACATAGCTGTAAACGTTCTGCAGAAGTGCTGTGTCAAGCTGCTGCGTAGCCAGCACTACGATAGGGATCGAAAGCAGTGCGATGAGCATCAGGATTCCCTGGAAGAAGTCTGTCCAGCATACAGCTTTGAATCCTCCCAGCAAAGTGTATCCGATGATCAGCAGTGCGAAGACGACCATAGCAAGTCTCGGGCTTACTCCCGGGAAGAGCTGTGTGAATACCGTTGCGCCTGAAACGAATGCGGATGCCACGTATACCGTGAAGCATACGAGGAATACGATGGCGCATACCAGCTGCATCGTGTGTGATTTTGATGCGAATCTGTTGGACAGGTATTCCGGAAGTGTGATGGAATCGTTTGCTGCCTTGGAGAATCTCCTCAGCCTTTTCGCGCAAAAGATCCAGTTTGCTGCTGTTCCTAGTGCCAGGCCGATGCCGATCCACATCTTGCCGAAACCAAAGGCAAGTACGGATCCCGGAAGTCCCATGAGGAGCCATCCGGACATATCAGATGCCTGAGCCGACATTGCCGTTACCCAAGGTCCCATGGATCTTCCGCCCAGGAAGTAGTCCTTGCCGCCCTTGTTTGTTCCGTTGAAGAAGAACACCAGGCTGACTCCAAAAACTGCCACGAAGTACAGTATGAATACTAATATTTCTGCGTTCATTGTTGAACATCTCCTTTATTTATTATGTTTATCAAATGATGCCTAGCCATTGTAACACAACTTAAAGTAGACTCAAATACAGAATGAAGTTTAGACCATAGTATAGAATGTAGTTGCAATTTCATTACATATATGTTGAATTATGAACGTCTATATCATATACTCAATATAGACTTAAGTCTGGTCTTAATCCAAAAATATTTATCAATTCTTTGATTTTACGGGAGAAATGTCATGAGCAGGAAAAGTTCTCGCGATACGAGAGGCCGCATCATCGCAGCGGCGTGGAAGCTTTTTTATGAACAGGGATACGAAGAGACGATCATCGACGAGATCGTGGAAGAGTCCGGAACGTCCAAAGGCTCCTTCTATCACTACTTCAAGAGCAAAGATGATCTTCTGGGAACACTCTCGGATCTCTTCGACAGAAAGTACGAAGAGCTGGAGCCAGAGCTTGAGGGGATTCCTTCCTGCTGCGAGAAACTTCTCCACCTAAACAAAGAGCTGTTCTCCATGATAGAGAACAGCATATCTCAGGATCTTCTTGCAAGACTACTCGCCTCCCAGCTCGTTACCCGCGGCGAGAAATATCTTCTGGACAGGAACCGCTACTACTACAAACTCCTGCGCAAGATCTGTATCCTCGGGCAGGAGTCGGGTGAATTCACGTCAGAAATGTCCGTGAATGAACTTGTTAAATTGTACGCCGTCATGGAGCGCGCCTTCCTCTACGACTGGTGCATATGCGGAGGCGAATATTCCCTTCGCAGCTACGGCTCACAAAACATGAAGGAATTCCTGAAGCGCTTCCTGGCATAGCACACTATTTCATCCAGCGTGCCATGCTTTCTGTTATACGTCTTCTCATGCGGACATACTGGACGATACCGAAGGCCATTATCACCGGTGATACCGCCATGAAAGCCATGCCTGTATAAACTATGGTATCATTATCCACGAATTCGAACATTCCGATGCCGGCAGCGAATACGGTGATTGCCGTCCGGGCAAAGGAAAGAAGCGTCTGGGAATTGGCCAGCGCTGTTCTTTCAAAAGCCATGTTCGTTCGTTCCGTCGCCATGTCGGTACGCTGCTCCGAGAGCATCGTTCTTTCCTGGGCCATCTCATCCTGTGACGGGGTGGTCTTTTTTATTTCTTCGCTCATGATCTGCGCTCCTTACTAGTAGTCATGGCTTCACTTTACCTTAAATCATGAGGTTTTGCAAGATTGCCTCTCAGATCCTGTACTTTGCGATAAGCTCCTCATCCAGTTCAACTCCCAGCCCCGGCGTATCCGGTACGGTCACGAAACCGTCTTCAAATGGGATCATGTTCGTCACAAGACTTGTGAACAGCGGGCTGGTGCTCCTGGAGTATTCGATGAGATCGCCGTGTTCTGACGCCGCCAGGAACTGTACCGTGGCAGCTAGCAGGATACCGGTACTGAAGCCGTGAGGCACCATGCGCTTTCCGGCCTTATCTGCCATCTCGGTGATCACTTTCATTTCCGAGATACCGCCGCACCTTGTGATATCCGGCTGCATGATGGCAGCATCAGACTTTGCGAGAAACTCTGCGAACTCATAGCGGGTCGTCAGGGTCTCTCCGCCTGTGATATTGACGCCTTCCAAAGAGGAGAGCATCGCATAGTCATCCAGATTGTCCTGCATCACGGGCTCCTCCACCCAGTTGAGATCATATGGTCTGAGTCTCTCGATCATTGCCGCAGCGTGTTCTCCTGTGAGCCACATGCCTGCCACGTCCAGCTGGAGCTGGAAATCAGGTCCCGCTTCATCGCGAATCACCCTCACGATCTCTTCGTCCCTGTCGTCATCGACACCAAACGGGCCGCCGCCGAATTTCAGGCTCGAATAGCCCTGGGCTTTGAGGTCGCGTACGATCTTGCGGTTCCCCTCTGCCGGCCATACAGGAATGAAGGTCCCGTATGCACTGATCCTATCGCGTTTTTTGCCTCCGAGAAGTTCGTAGATCGGCTTGCCGTAATACTGAGATGCGATGTCCCAAAGGGCGATGTCGATGGCGCTCATGGCATGGATGCCGATGCCGCGTCTTCCGATGTAGTTGCTCTCCCAATACATCTTGTCCCAAAGTTTCTGTATCTGCAGCGGGTCCTCGCCCATGATGATGCTCTTCAGGCCCTTGCTGGTGCCGTGGGACATCGGCACTTCCACAAAGGCTCTTGCCACTGTCGGAGACGTGTCGCTCTCTCCAATACCCACGATCCCCTCATCCGTGTGGACCTTGACGATGAATGCATCTTCGCCCCACTCGCACTCTTCATCAACGCCGGGCACTCTGAGGACTATGGTTTCGACATCCGTGATCTTCATATTCGCACCTTCCTTTCGAATATATTATCTATATCTTTGTAACTTTACTCTAACCCAGGCCCTACATATGTGCAACAAAAAACTAAAGAGCACTGCCGAAGCAGCGCCCTCTAGTTAAGGAAAGGTTGCATGTAAATTGTATGGATATTTTTGCACTTGTATTCTCCGTCTTTAGATATCCGACGAAGCCCGCTGATGTTTATCGGATACCTAAAAAAGGAGTACTTAAAATATGTATAAAGAAAATTTCCTGGTTGTCTGTTCGTGGTACCTAATCATGCGGTGGCGCCTTCAGTGAAAGGAGTGTAATAATCATTTGGAGGTGTTCCTGTCAACGAAAAACGCCATGCACATCGATTTGGTTTAAAAGGAGTTTAGTTATGATTGTGAGTTTCGCCCTTATATAAAGCAACCCACGTGCCAAACCGTGCCAAAAAATATCACAAAATTGTTCTTTGGCAAAATTCCTTGTGTTTTCAACCCTTTCAGAGGTCTGCCCCCGTGCCCTTTGCGTATGATTACGGACACTGCAGCGTGTGCATACAGCGATTTTTGAATTTCTCTATTCATAAATGAATCAGCATTTAGAATACACCTCTAAAGATATTCATTATTGAATAAGGGCGCAGCGGCGGATATTCAGACTCGAATCGGACAGGATCCGGTTTTGATGCATCAACCGCCCTCTATATGGTATAATGTCACTACTTGAACTTAGGAGGAAAAATAATGATATACCTTACAGGCGATACGAAAGGCAATTTCCTGAGGATACAGGAATTCTGCACCGCCATGGGCACCACCGAAGATGACATCATGATCGTTCTCGGCGGAGCCTCCATGAATTACACAGGAGGGCAGTACGACTACATCAAAAAGAAGAACGTGAGCCAGCTGCCGATCACCTTCTTCTTCATCCACGGATGCCACGAGATCCGTCCGGAGAACATCGATTCCTACGAAGAGATGACGTGGCACGGCGGAACGGTCTACTACGAGAAGGAATTCCCTCGCTATATCTTTGCAAAAGATGGTGAGGTGTACGACTTCAACGGCTACAAGACGCTGGTGTGCGGCGGCGGCTACAGCCCGAACAAAGAATTCTGTCTGCGCCAGGGTGTGGGCTGGTTCCCGGACGAGCAGCCGAGCGATGCCATCAAGGCCCGGGTGGAGAAAGCCTGCGAGGATAACGATTGGAAATTCGATGTCGTCCTCACCCACTCCGCGCCGTCGAGACTGGCTCCTGCCATCCCGCTGCCGCCGATGGTCAGCGAGGCCTCCATGGACCACTCCACAGAGAAATGGCTGGACAGCATCGAAGAGAAGCTGAAGTACAACTTCTGGTTCTGCGGCCACTACGAGATGGACATGGCCATGGATCCGTTCTATATCATGT
>CAMOWO010000024.1 GCA_946628525.1 uncultured Bacillota bacterium
CTCCAGCTTCGGGTCTTTTGTTGCCCGCACCGTATGTGCCGCGCTGCCCTCCGGCTCCTACATAAAGCCGGAGAGCGCAGCTGTCAGGCGTGCACATCCGGCATGCGGGCTCCGTGAGCTCAGGGGAGAGCGAACGGCAGGTATTCGTCATGACGGTTCTGATCTGGCACAAAACAGCGGGTATAAAGGAAGAGACCTGCAAGCTGCAGGTCCCGTCCAAATCTCTAACCCTTATTTTATTCTACCTGGATGTCCACGCTCTCGTACTCCTCCAAACGATCTCTCAGATTATCGCGGATCTGGCGCTGCTTGCGAAGTTTGACTATACAAGTCGCCAAGATCGCGGCGAAGGCGATGAACAGTGGCAGCATCCACCAGTGGAATGCGAAGTATGTATGTGCTATCAGAAAACTCATGATCTTCCTCCTTCTCCAGCCGGTCCGAAAACCTCTTCGTAGATCTCCTCGAGCCTGTCCTCGTGGTCTCTGTCCCGCTTTCTCTCGTTTCGCCAGTGGACCAGTCCTGCCACCAGGGCGATGAGAGCGGCTGCGATCGCCGGTATCGTATAAAAGTGAAATCCTATGCTGTGAAACCAATTCCAAAGATCGATGATCATTATCTCACCTCCCCGTGCTTTGCGAGTTCTTCTTCAAGTTCGTAAATATCTTTTTTCAGGTTCTTCCTTCTCATGCTGTAAAGTGCCAGTGTCATGATCGTTGCCAGTGCCAGAAGGAAAAGAATGATGTTGTCTTTATGCTCGTCATGTCCCAAAGGTACCTGATCGTCGCCGATAGTGACGTTTTCATCGTCTACGAGAATGTCACCGAATGCTCCGCCCACGTATGGCTGAGGTGTTTCTGCTGTGATGAATGTTCCCGGGTTGGCCGGATTCACTGCCTGCAGTGGGGCGTTGCCGGCGGCCTGTGCCTGAGCCGGTGCCGGTGCCTGCGGCTCAACTGTCGCCGGCCCCTGTGGACCAGCCGGATCTTCCGTATCTTCCGGGTCAACCGGCGCCGGATCTGCGGGATCTGCCGGGTCAACCGGTGCAGGATCTGCTGGCTCTGCCGGATCTTCCGGCTCCTCCGCCTTTTCATAATACGTATTCACTACTGTGATCTCCTCGGACCAGAGGTCTCCGATCACTGCATCGTTGTCATCCGAATCGCCGTGCTTTGTGTCCACGGACTTGATGATCATGTCGGTGCCGTCCACCGCTGAGCCTGCGCTGATGACCTCGCCGTTTTCGTCCAGCTCCCAGATGCCGTACTCGCCGTCATCCACATTTGCAAAATATGCATTTCCCTGCGGCGCTCCGTCTATGACGTCTATGGCCTCCGTCCAGGTCTTCCCGTCTTTCTGGACGTAAGCGCCGTTTTCGCCGCCTGCCCAAAGAGCGAAGTAGAGTGTACCGTCGATGTTCTCAGCCTTCGCTGCACCTTCCGTCAGTACCTTTTTGGATACGACGACGGTCTTTACAGGGAAAAGAAAATGATTATCCGAAAGCTGTCCGTTTGTCACGGTGTATTTTACGTTTCTTTCTGTGACGTTGTTCTCATCGTAGTCTTCTGAAGTGCAAACGTTGTAGTAGCATCCGTTTCCTTCTGCGATCTGCTCGTCATGAGAGTAGATCGTGTAGGCTCCCTGCGCATCTACTGTCGTTGCAAAGGATCTGTATCCCACCGGTTTCGTGAGCGGGATTTCCTCTCCCGTCTCATCGTTTATGACTTTCAGGTGCTCCAGGCTTTCTGTGTCCTGGGAGATCCCGTCTTTCTCGTATTTGTGTACAAAGGTTCCCTGGAGGATGTCTCCGGAAACGGTCGTGTTGCTGCCGCCGGATTCTCTGGTGTCGATGGCGAATTTCGTGCCGTCTGCAAAGGCTTTCACGTCGGCCTTTGAGCCGTCGATGTCGATCGCTTTTGCAGAGATGTTCGATGCTCCGGAGCCGATGCCCGATGCTCCCCAGCCGCCTGTGGCGTTGATGCTGCCGCCGGTGATGGAGATGTTCAGTGCTGTATCCTGGCTGTACTTGAGGCCGCTTGCTGCGCCTGCTCCCGATCCGATGCCGGCTCCGCCTGCCGTCAGGTCATCCTTATCGGAATAGCCCATGGCTGTTATGCTGCCGCCGCTGATCTCTATGTTACAGATGGAGCATCCGTTGCCGGCGCCGATGCCTGCAGCGAACTTGCCGCCTTTGGCCATCTCGATGGTGCCGCCGCTGATCTTTATGATGGAGTTTTCGGAGGAAACATTCTCTCCGTCCGCTTTTCTTTTCTTGCCGTAATCCTGGATGGCTGCGCCGTATCCGATGCCCGGTGCACTCCAGCCGCCTTCTGCGTACTTGACTGTGCCGCCCGTCATTTCGAGGGACACGTTGCCCTGATATCCTGCGCCGATCCCGGGAGCACCCTGGTAGTAGGAACCGTTGTTTCCGTTGCCGCCCGTCGCCTTTGCGATGGTGCCGCCTGAGATCTTTATGATGGCGTCGCACTCGTATCCGCCGCCGATGCCTGCGGAGAGCCAGCCGCCTTCTGCGTCGATGGTGCCGCCTTTGATGGTGACATCTGCGTAGAAGTAACCGTGTCCTTTGTTGGCGTCGCCGCCGTAGTTGGAACTTCCTCTGCCGCAGCCGATGCCTGCGCCGTCGTTACTCTTTGCATTGATGTTTCCGCCTTCGATGGTGATCTTGCCGGAATCGCAGTGGTTGCCGCCGCCGATGCCGGCTCCTGCTCTTCCCTCTGCGTCGATGGTCCCGCCTTTGATGGTGATGGAACCGATCTGGCCGGCCTGCATTTTATAGGATGCGCTCTGGCTGCTGCCGTCTGCGTTTTTGCCGTTGTTGTTTGCTGAACCGATGCCGGCGCCTCCGTTCGTGCCCAGCGCCTTGATGTTGCCGCTTTCGATGATGATGTTGCCGCTGTAGCTTGAGATGCCGTTGTTGTTATAACTTCCGCCGATGCCTGCGGACTTATCGCCGCCTGTCGCGTCCAGTTTCCCGGATCCTTTGATGGTGAGTGTCGCCATATTCCCGTCTTCCCATCCGGACTCCACACCTGCAAAGCCTGATGCTCCCGTCACGTTGTTCGTGCTCCCGTCTTTGAGGGTGAGCTTCACGCTTGCGCCGGGTGCTGCCTTGATGGCAGGGCCGCCGGAGGCGTTGATGGTGACACCGTCCAACGTAAGGGCTGCGCTTTCTGCGACCTCGATCCTGTGGGATGTCTCGCCTTCCGTCTTCACTGTGACGTTGCCCTTCGTTATAGTGAGCACTCCGTCTGCGAAGGAGTATTCTGCATCTGCTGATGCTGTGACGATAAAGTCACCTGTCGTTCCTTCTTCTGCGGGGAGTTCTTCGTCTGCTTCTTCAGCCATGAGGGAGAAGTTTCCTTTTTCAGCTGCCTGCTCTTCGGCAGGTTCCTCTGCTTCAGGCGCTTCTGAGATCTCTTCTGCAGGTTCTTCCTGCTGACTGTCCTGCTGCTCTTCCTTCGCCTCCTGCTGTGGCTGCTCTGCCGGTTCTTCTGACTGTGCAGTCACTTCTTCTGCTGTCTCTTTATTCTCTTCAGCAGGTGCCGCTTCGATATTCATTTCCTGTTCTGCTGTCTGATCTTCTGCCGCATATGCCATACCTGCCGTCGGGAATGTCCCCATGATCAGGAGCATTGCCAGTATGATCATCAGCGCTGTGTGTTTCCTGCTTCTCATCTCTCCTACCTCTTCTTTTCTGCCTGTTTCTCTCTTTGATGTCTATATTATAGTATGCAGGGGAGTCTAAAAACAGTAGCAAAGGCGCATTTTCAGTCCTTTTCGCAGGTTTCTCTTTACATTGAAATGCCCGCATCCTTACATTGTGACAGCAAGAAGGCCCCGCCGCAGCGGGGCCCCTAAGGTCATGTAACTCTATTTGATTTTGATCCTGCAAACGGCCTTCTTGCCGCTTCCGTCTTTCGCGATACATGTGATCTTGACGGTCTTGCCTTTGCCCTTCTTCAGAGCTTTGACCTTACCCTTGGAAGTTACCGTCGCATACTTCTTGTTGCTGGACTTCCATTTCACTTTCTTGTTGGCTGCCTTCTTCGGCAGTACCTTGGCCTTCAGCTGGAGCGTCTTGCCGACCTTCAGCGTCGCCTTCGTCTTGTTCAGTTTGATCTTGTCAACTGCTTTGACGAATACTGCTGTTGCCGTCTGGCTGTTGTCGCTGACGCGGACTGTCTTCTTGGTGCCGGCCGCCTTGCCGTTGACCTTGAAACTTCCCTTCTTGTAGAGGTATCCCTTGTTGGCCTTCGGCTTGAGGGTCACCTTGCTTCCCGGCACGACTGCTGTTCCTGCTCCGAGGATCTTACCGTTCTTCAGGCCCTTGGCCTTCACGGATACGTTGCCGGATTCGATGCTGAAGGATCTGGCTTCTCCGGCGTCTGTGATCCCCCAAAGGGTGCTGCCTGCACCTACTGCGGTGAATGTCTGAGTACCGTCGAGTTCTGTGATGTAGTTCGGCTCGAGCTGGAAGAATTCATCCTTTGCAACGTTATATCCAAAGGTGTCTCCCAGACCGTCACACGGTGTTCCTGTGTACACGAGGCCGCCCTTGGTGATGGCCACGTTTGCACCGTATGCCGTGTACTTCTTGTCATTTCTGTCGAGCACTTCTCCTGCGATGAACGGATCGATATCAGCTGTGGATTCCTTCCATTCCTTCCCGTTGAAGATCAGGTTCTTCGGGCACTTGGCCGGGATCAGATCGCCGTTTTCGTCCTCTTCATCCGGAACGCTGTAGCCCATGGTGTATACGAGGCCGCTGTCTGTCTGGAGCGCCACGCCTCCCGCTCTTCCCGATGGGAGTGCAGGACCTTCAGACCATGCATCCTTTTTCTTCGAAGGGTCGTAGATGACAACTCTGGTGGACGTATCGTCGGCTTCGAAGTCATAGCCGCCGATGAAGTAGATTTTCCCGTTATAGGAAGCAAGCGTCACATCTTTGTAGTAGTCAAGATATGTCTGCGTGTCGATCGGCTTTGATATGGTCATTTCCTCATCGCTGTCTTCTTCCATGTCTTCGTCATCGAGCATGTCATCGTTCAGCAGAGAAGGATCCATGCATACGAGACCATAATCAGAAGCGTAACTTACCATGTTTTCACCGCTTGTGATATCCTCGTCATCCTCGTCATCCTCGTCTTCATCATCATCCGCGTAGGCCTTCGGATAACTGAAGAAGAACCATCCGCCTATATCTTCCATCTTCTCCACACCCAGAGAATTGCCGTAGATGGCATAGACCTTGCCGTCCACTACGACAGGCTGGCTGACCAGCTGGATGTAGCCGTTTCTGTAGGCGAGCTTCGCGTTTTTGTCCTTCTTCATTTTCTTCGCCTCTTCAGGGAAAAGTTTCGCGAATGTGAGGGACTCGATCGGCTCGAACTCAAGGCTCTTCTTGGAGATCGGGGCCTTGTACAGCGTTCCGCTTCCGGAGTTCGTGACGTACACGTTCTTCGTATCCGTTGCGGCACCGTCCCAGCCTTCTACGCCTTCGATTTCGGCGTCCTCATAACCGTTTTCCTCGCCTGCTATGTAGACTTCTTTCTCTTCCACTTCACCCCTTGGGGTCACCAGTTTCACATTTGCCACTCTGTATTTGTAATCACTGGCGTCAAAGGTAATGGAACCCTTTTGTTTATCGGTAAAGTCCGTGATTTCTTTCGGACCGATGGTCTCATTATCGAGAGTAACGCTCTCCGTATCTTCCAGGCCTCTTCCCTTTATCGTGATATTGCCTGTCTTGGAATCGATAGTGATCTTGCCGAGTTTCGGTTTGCTTTTACCCAGTTCATTGCTCACTGCATAGTCCAGGACACCGCCCTCGATGGTCTTCTTCGCCACCTCTTCATCGCTATCATTCAGATGGCTGATGACCTCTGCGATCAGATCGTCCACAGTGCAGTCTGCTCCAAGTTCTGATGCAGCCAGCGCGATCGCACCTGTAACCACCGGCGTCGCCATGGATGTGCCGCTCATGAACTCGTACTTCCCGAACTCCTCTTCGTTGGCGTCTGCTTTGCTTATACCCATATCATCCAGGTATACGGTGTGCTGTCCGCTCTCTTCTGCGAGGCAGAGTATGACGATCTTCCTGTCGAGAGACTCGCTTCCGTCAAGTCCCAGCCCCATCGTGAAGCTGTTCCAGGTACCGCTCTTGTCAAAATAGTATCCGCCCACTTCATGAGTGAATAAGAACTGCATCGGATCCGTTATGGTGCTGAGATCTTCATCTGCCGGGACATCTGCCACTGCGCAGATTCCTTCCCCGTCGTCTGCCAGTGCATTCATCATGACGGAGAAATACGACGCAAGTTCTGATTTCTCATTGAAGTAGCCTTCCGGCAGCTGGTACGGAATGGAGATCGCTCCGAATTCTCCCTTCTTCATGTTGCCGAAGTCCAGTTTGAGAGAATGGCCATCCTTCGCCCCTGCTTTGCTCTCATCGCATGCAGGTGTGATCTCGATGGTTCCGCTCTTCGGTGCGATATAGTTGCCCGAATCGGTCATATCCGGTACCATCGAATCGCCGATGCTGCTTCCTTCGAATCCGTCGTATCTGTCAGACAGCGCTTCTCTCTGCTCATCCGTATAGATGGATGGCAGGTAGTTATCGTAACATACCGTCGAGAGGATCCCGGCTCCCGGTGCGGCCAGATCCACTGTCTTCTTCCCGTAGTTGGAGAAGTCCGCCAGCGTACCCTTGTTGTTGCTCGCCGCAACGCTGAGCATATAGCTGTTTCCCGGATCCTGTGGATAGTCGACACCGTTTTCATCTTCATCCATTCCTGCATTGCCGGCAGCAAGGAGCGTTACAGCGCCCTTTGAGCCAACGAGCTCTGCCAGTTTCGTGAAGATGGCGCCTTCCCCTCCGCCCCAGGAGTTGTTGATTGCCTTGATGTTCACACCCAGATCGAGGGCCCGGTTGATGTACTGATAGGCATCCACTTCATTATCTGCCCAGCCTGAACCCTCCTCATCCAGGATCTTCAGGCCCATGATACTGACGTTCTTATTGACACCGCTCACAGCGCCGTTTGCACCTATGATACCTGCGCAGTGGGTGCCGTGGCCGTTGTCATCCATCGGATCGGCATCGCCGTTTGCAAAGTCGAATCCGTGTGAACCTTCGAGTTTCGGCTGCTTGTTGTTCTTCCAGATGTTGTCCTTAAGATCGGGATGCTTATAGTCCACGCCGGTATCCACTACCGCAACGACGACATCTTTGCTTCCCTTAGAACCGCCGTCCCACTTATTACCGCTGATGTGCAGATCCACATCGTCGATACCGTCATCCTGACCGGTGTTGCCCAGGTGCCACTGTCTGCCTGTATAGCTGTTATCCTGTGCATATATCCTGTAGTTCGGCTCCGCCATAAGGACGGCATCCATCTTGCTCAGCTTCGCGATGAGCTTCTTCGTGGACAATGTGTCCGACTTCACCAGTGCGACATTCAGGAAATTCCCCTTCGCCGAGCTGCTGCCGCCAAAGGTCATCATACTTTTGCCTGCTGCAGGTTCCTCGTCGATCACATCTTCCGCGTTATCAAAATTCCAGACCTTATCGACGACAAAATCATCGCCGGCCCTGCCCATCATCTTCTTGGCGCTCTTTTTGTCCATGAGTTTGTAAGCATCAAACAGGACCAGGGCCTCGCCATCTTTGTACTCTTCATTATCCCCCTTTGATATCTTGAGGGTGCTGGCAGCGGTGGTGAAATTGCTGTTTTCTGACTTGTCAACAGCAAAAACAGGCATCGCCCCCATCGATGTCATCGTCACCGCCATCACAGCGGCAGTCACGAGACTGAACAACTTCTTTTTCATCGAATACTCCTTCCTTCCCAAAACGTTAACTTGCCTCTATTCGAACACCTCATCGATGACACGCCTTGCGGCCTTGCCATCGTCTAAATAATTGAATTTGCGGTTGAAGGCCTCATACTTCTCGTCGTATCGGAAGTCCCCTCTACCGGCTTTTTTGATGGAGCGGATGAGATCATCCTGGGTCTTCACGATATCCCCCGGAAGCTCATCGATGTCCAGATAGAAACCTCGTATGTCGTTGGCGTACTCCTCAAGATCATACATATAGAAGATCATAGGACGCTTCAGAACTGCGAAGTCGAAGAACACGCTGGAGTAGTCCGTCACCAGGATATCCGTCACAAGATAAAGGTTCGTGATGTCATCCAACTGTGCCATGTTGTAAATGAACCCCTCGTACTTGCTGAAGTCAAACGTGTTGGCGATGAAGTAGTGGGTCCTGAAGAGGATGATGTATTCATCACCCAGCTCCTGCTGAAGTTTGTCGAAGTCCAGCCGCATATCGTACTGATAGCCGTCTCCGGACTTGTGATTGTTATCCCTGAAAGTAGGTGCATAAAGAATGACCTTCTTGCCCCTCGGGATCCCCAGGCTGTCGTGGACATGGTCGATATCCGCCTGGGTGTAATTGGTCAGAAGATCGTTTCTCGGATACCCCACCTCTGTGATGATGTCCGCCATCCCAAGACCTCTCAGGTTGAAGGCCGTCATGAACCTCTCCGAAGCCCACGCAGACGGCGACAGGAAGTGAGTGTACCTCACGGTATCCCGATCGTTTCGTATCCTGATCTCATCCAAAGTATTGTTGACGTTTCCCTTCTCCGCCGCGATATCGCAGCGCAGACGCTTGAGGGGTGTCCCGTGCCACGTCTGGAAGATCGTCTGACCTTCTTTGCGGGTGATGCCGCCGTATACCATGGAATTAGTGATCACGTACTTGGCCGTCCCGAAGTCCCTGAAATATTCTGGTGTCTTGAATCTCACCAGCTTAGCCCTGCCAAGTTCCGGAAGATCTGCATAGTCCTCCGGCTCCTTGAAAGACCACACCAGCGTCCAGTCATCGAATTTCGGATCTCTGCACATCTCCTCGTAGATGGCCTTCGGATTGCAGCCGTACTGCCTCCCCGTGAAGGTCTCGAAGAGCACCTTCTTCTCATCCAAAGGAAGCTTCCCTGTCGTCCTCTTGTAGTTGAATCTGTGATAATGCTCCAGTCCCTTCCGCACCTGAAGTCTCAGTGCGGGATGTTTCTTCAATATGTCTATCGCTGTGCTTCTAAGCCCCGGCATATGTAATTACCTCTCTTCCGAATAGTATTTCCAACGATATATAGTATAACATATCCAAGGCTCTTTCACACAGAGTGATGCCCCTCTGTATATAAGACGCGGAGGGGCACCAGATAGTTTCACACTTTTTCAGCGGTAAT
>CAMOWO010000025.1 GCA_946628525.1 uncultured Bacillota bacterium
AAAAAGCTTCCGCCGCCGACTCTTCCGCGGCCTCTTCCGCTTCCGACTCTTCCCGCGCCGGAACCCGATCCGCCGTGGGTCACTTTCCTTCCTGTTGGTCTGTTGTTCATGATACGCTCCATTCCTTATAGATGGGGAACTTTTGTACAGCTCCATTTTACCACCAATGGGAAGTCACAGGAAGATAAATGTGATGCGTATCCGGTGGCAGAATGGGAGGCCTTACTATATAATAGCGGTATAGAGAGGTGAAAAGGATGATAGGATCAACGAAGGTAAGAAGAGGACTGCTGATCGCACTGATGGCAGTGGCGATGGCCTGCCCGTGGGCAGTGAGCCAGGTCTATGCAGACAGCAATTTCATAATCGAAGATTACGATATCGATATATCGGTGAATGAAGACGATACCTATGTGGTGACGGAGACGCTGGACGTGCATTTCACGTATCCGAGCCACGGGATCTACAGAGACATCCCGTATCACGTCACGCTGGACAGAGACGGGAAGAAGAGCACCTTCATCGCCGGGATCGAGGATTTCGAGATGCTCTCCGATCATAAATGGGAAAAGGAGTCGGGCTCTGACTTTCGGGCGAAGATCGGCGATCCGAATAAATTTGAAGATACGGATACCGTCTATAAGATGCGGTACGTGTACGATATGAAGGGCGATCATCTCAAAGGTGCCGATGAGATGTTCTACAACATGGTCGGTACCGGTTGGGAGGCAAAAGATATCGAGCACGTGAGCTTCCGCGTCGAATTCCCGAAAGACATCGATCCTGACAAGGTGGGCATCAAGACGGCAGAAGGCGTCAGCGTGCCTTTTGAGTGCGAGAAGAGCAAAGTGATCACGGGGCAGACAGAAGAGAACGTTTTGGGCGGTCTGACCATCAGAACTGTGCTCCCGGAGGGCTACTTCACGAAGCAGGAAGGAGGCTCCAACATCTTCTTCTACCTTCTCACAGCCATCATGGCAGCCCTTGCATTCTGCGGTGTCATGGTATGGAGGATATTCGGCCGGGATCCGAAGATCATTGAGACAGAAGAATTCTATCCTCCGGAAGGGATGAACCCGGCGGAGGTGGCGTACCTGGAGAAGCAGAGTTTTGGAGAGGACGATGTGGTCAGCCTGCTCCTTTCCCTCGCGGACAAAGGGTATCTGAAGATCACAGAGAAGGAAGTCCTGAAGGGACGAAAGAAGAACAAGACGAAGACAGTCTACGAGATCGAACAGCTTAAACCGTACGATGGAGAAGGTGTGGGAGAAGCGACCTTCATGGACGGCCTCTTCGACGGCGGCGCGCGCTCTTTGGTCACCATGGACGATCTGGAAGACGAGTTCTATAAGACAGTGGATAAGGTGGAAGAGGAGATCGCAGACAAGTACGAAGGCATGATGTACGACAAAAAGGCGGGCAAGTACGCGAAGTACCTCAAAGGTGCCGGTGCTGCGGCCGTGGTCGTCTTCATGGTCCTGTCGAAGATCCTCAATGGCAGCAGTCTCTTCCTCGATGGCGAGATCATCCTCAGCATCGTGATCTATGTTGCCTCACTGGCGCTGATCATGGTGGGATTCTTCGGCCTTTCATCGAAGATCAACGCAACGGTCAAAGGCATCTTCGGCTTCATCGGATACCCGGCAGCCATCGCCGCAGGCCTGGCGCTTTCGTATCTGATCAACATCATGGTGGGGGTACAGGTGATCCCGTTCCTCATCGGGATGGGGATGTGCTTCATCATCATACTCGTGGGGCAGCTCTGCGAGCGAAAAACGGACGAGTACTGCGAGATCCTGGGCAAGATCCGGGGCTTCAAGCGCTTCCTCAAGATCGCAGAGAAGGAGCGCCTGGAGATGCTGGCACAGCAGGATCCGGCTTACTACTACAGGACGCTGGCCTTCGCTTTCGCCATGGGCATCACGGCAGTCTACGCAAGGAACTTCTCGAAACTGGCCAGTGCACCGCCGACATGGTATGAAACAGATCATTACTACCACAGCGCATCGGCAGGGTCCTTCGATCCTTCCGGTCTGACCACTGCCATCAGCAACATGATGGACAGCGTGAGCAGCAGTATGACCTCGAGCCCGTCAAGCGACAGCGGCGGCGGATCCTTCTCCGGCGGAGGAGGTGCCGGCGGCGGAGGAGGCGGCTCATGGTAGAGGCTCCGTGTTGCAATATCAAGGGATTGCAGTTATAATGGCATAGATCGTTTTTTTGATGATACAGGAGTGATAAATGGCTAAAAACAGTAAGAGCCGGGGAGGTCTCAAACCCCGGGGCAAACTGATGCTGGCGGCAGAAATAGTACTTCTTGCAATGGAAGTACTGTTTATGGTGCTGGTCATAATGGTGGGCGTGCTTCCTGCCAAATATCTGGCGGCGATCATCGCCGTTTTTGTCGTTATCGACGCGGCAGTCATCCTGCTGCAGAGCAGACGGGATCTCGTGAAGCGGCTTGGCGGCCTCGCCGTGAGCCTCGTGATGCTTTGCGTGCTCCTGATGGGATGCTGGTATATGCAGAGCACCTACAGCGCCTTCGCAAAGATCACGAACATCGGAACACAGTACGATGAGTACGATGTGATCGTTCTCGACAGCGCACCGTACGAGCAGGTGGAAGATATCAAGGGCAAAAAAGTCTTCGTCGCCAAAGCAAACCTCAAGACGTACGAGGAAGCCCAGGGTAAGCTGAAGAACACGGTGGATATCAAGCTCAAGGAACTGGATGATATCGGCGATGTGGGCGCGAAACTGGTGGAGGACGACGGTACGGAGCATGACAATGTCATCTTCATCAGCGATGCCAGCTACGAGTTCCTCTGCGACAACAACGAAGATTACAAGAAGAAGACCAGGGCCCTTCACAGGATCGAGATCGAATCCAGAGAGGATAACGAGTCCGGCAAACTGAACGTGACTCAGGATCCGTTCAATATCTATATCAGTGGGATCGATTCCTGGGGCGATATCGAAGAGCACAAGACGAGAAGTGACGTCAACATGATCGTGACGGTGAACCCGAAGACGAGACAGGTGCTTCTCACGTCCATCCCGCGGGATGCATATGTGCCGCTCCACTCCTTTGGGAAGCTGGATAAACTGACCCACGCGGGCATCTACAGAAACGGGATCGATGAGACCGTGGAGACGGTAGAGGACTGGATGGGCATCGACCTGAACTACTACTTCAGGGTCAACTTCGGCGTGGTGCACCGCCTGGTCAACGCCATCGGCGGTATCGATGTCTACTCGGACTACGCCTTCCATACGTCTATCAAGGATTACTCCTATGAGAAGGGGTGGAACCACCTGGAAGGCAAGGAGGCTCTCTATTTCGCAAGGGAGCGTAAGACGTTCAAAGACAATGACCAGCAGAGGATCAAGAACCAGCAGAAGGTGGTCAAGGCCATCATCAAGAAGTGCACCTCCAGCAAGGTCATCCTGGCAGGATATACGGATATCCTCGATGCCATCAAGCATCATATGCAGACGGATATGCCGCAGAAGGACATGAGCAAGCTCATCAAGATGCAGCTTGGAGATATGGACAAAGAGTGGACCATCAACTCCATCTCCGTGACGGGAGAAATGCAGCATCAGATGCCGGTGGCCAGCATGACGATGCTGGTGGACGTATGCGTCATGGACGAGGACTCTGTCGACAGGGCGAAGGACCTCATCCAGCAGGTGATGTATCCGCCGGAAGACAAGCCGGTGGAGATCAAGGACGATAAGTCCAAGAACGGTCTCAAAGACAGCAGTGAGCAGATCAAACCGGAACAGAAGGAAGATGCAATGGAGCAGAACGGACAGTGATGCGTTAACAAGGCGATATGTTATCAGTAATAAGGAATCTACTTGAGAAAACTTCAAATGTGAAGCGCAGTTCCTACGTCTGGAATGCCATCAATGCCATGCTGAGCGCTGCCCAGTGTCCGGTGATCCTGATCGTCCTGAACAGGACCAACGGTACGAACGATGCGGGTGTGTTCAGCATCGCTTTTGCGGTGGCAAGTCTCATGCTCTATGTGGGTCTTTACGGACTCAGAAGATTTCAGGCTTCGGACGTGCTGGAGAAGTACAGCTTCAGACAGTATCACGGCATGCGGTTCATCACATGCACCGCCATGATCCTGGCTTCCATCGCGTACTGCATCTACGGCATGATCTTCAACGACTACTCCATGGAGAAGTTCCTGGTGGTCTTCATCGTATGCCTGCTCAAAGTGATCCAGGCGTACTCTGATGTGGTCCACGGCAGGATGCAGCAGAAGGGCAGGCTGGACATCGCGACAAAGTGCTCGTCGGTCCGCTATGTGGCGGAGATGGCGGCTTACTGCGTGGTGCTGGTGCTCACCAAAGATCTGCTGCTGGCATCCTTTGTATGCCTTGGTGTCTCCATACTGGTCCTCTGGCTGACGACCATGAATGCGGGAAGGGACTACTGTCAGTACAAGCCTGAGTTCTCACGGGACAAGATCAGGCTCCTGTCCCTGGAAGGCTTCCCGCTGTTTGCGAGCCTGTTTCTGAACATGTACATCGGCAACGCACCGAAGTATGCCATCGATGCATATCTCACCGACGACGTGCAGGCGATCTATAACTTCATTTTCATGCCGGCCTTCATGGTGGGACTTCTGGCGAACTTTATTTTTAACCCGATCCTGACGTCCTACGCAGAGCTATGGCAGAGCGGAAGCGTCGAGAAACTGAGAAAGCTGTCAGGGCTCATCAAGCGTCAGTGCCTGGTGGTGCTGGGGATCACCTTTGCAGGACTTGCGGTGGCCTACACCGTCGGGATCCCGCTTCTCGGGTTCATATTCAGCGAGGATCTGGGCCCGTACAGGATGGAGCTTTGCGTCGTGATGGCCGGAGGCGGGATGCTGGCATATTCCACCTTCTTCAGCACGGTGGTGACGATCATCCGCCGGCAAAAGGAGATGTTCGTGTGCTACGGAGTGTGCGCCGTGGCGGCCAGAGTGCTCTCGGGATTTCTCGTGGTGCACGACGGGATCATGGGAGCCGTGAGCCTTTACGGACTGATCATGACACTTTTGAGCGTCATGCTTTGCGTGATCATGGTACGTGGCATAAAAAGAGAGATTAAAAGTTTGACTTAGAGCGACTTGCATTATATTATAATATTAGTAAAATTTTTGTAAAAAGAGAACGGAGAGGATGGATGAAAAAGGCTACTATGAAGAAAAAACTCTGCTGTTATCTTATTTGTGCTGTAATGGCGGCGACCGGCGCATGCACCACATCATATGCGCTGGAAGGTGACGGTCAGAGTCAGGGTCAGGCGAATGAGACGCCGGTAGTGACAGAAGAAATGACGCAGGCACCGGAAGGAGAAGCTCCTGAGGTCGCGCCGGAAGAGGATATAACGGAACCGGAACAGCAGGAGACGGACGCAGTGTCTGAGGAAGATGCTGTTGTAGAGGAAGAGCAGGCGGAGAGCGGCAAGACACTCATGACCAACAACGCACCTGTGATCAAGGGACTCAAGGTCTCATTCAAGGCTTCCACAGGAAAGGTCACTCTCAACTGGACAGATGTGGAGGGCGCTGTAAGATACGAAATCGGCCTCACGCAGGATGAAGTATTCACAAAGTATGCAGACAGCACCACGAGCAACGGCTCTTTCGTACTTGAAGGTGTTGCGTACAAGACATACCCGATCACTGTAGCTGCGTATGACGCAGAGGGTGAGACGGCGAACCTGGTGGGATACATAAACAGAGACGTGTTCCTCAAGAAGACGACTCCTTCCAAGCCGAGGATCAAAGGCCTCACGACTATGAAGAAGGCCTATGATTCCAAGAGTGCCAAGCTCAGCATCAATAAGCAGAGATCGAATTCATACAAGAACAAGACCATCGTCGTGGAACCTGATTTCACGCTGAAGTGGAATGCCTGCAAGGGTGCGAAGAGCTACAGCATCTATAAGTACACTTGCAACAGCAAGGGCAAGATCAACCTCAAGTCACAGGTCTGCATCGCGAAGGGCATCAAGAAGACAAGCTACCACCGTGTGGAGAAGGTCACGGATAAGTGCTATAACGATGATAAGTACGGATATTACTGGTACAAAGTCGTCGCGGTTTACCCTGGCGATATCAATACCACAAGGACATCCGCAGCATCAACAAGACTGAAGATGCCGAAGTTCCTGAACGTATCAGGTCTGAGCCAGACAGGGGAGAAGACAGGAAGAAACAGCATCTGTACATACAGATTCTACTGCAAGACGAATACAAGCGCGAAGTTCTATAAGCAGGGCTCCGGTCAGGCGTATAAGAGATGGATCCCGAAGGGCGTCAAGGGTTGGACGAATGGCGGATCCGGCAGCAAGTTTGAACTCAAGGGCTCGAAGTACGGAACGGGCTACGTAATGAGACATAAGATGACAGCATATGCTGTGGACTATTCTCCTTACATTGACTGGACGAAATCCAGAAAGGAAACCTACGTCAACAACAGTTCCAAGTTCAACGGCGGCGGCAAGTACGTGATCTGGGTCAGCAGATACACGCAGAACATCAATGTGTTCAAGAAAGTAAACGGCAAGTACAAGCTGGTGAGAGTCTGTGAATGTGCGACAGGTAAGTTCAGGAACTACTCCGCAAGCGGTACATTCAAGATCCACAAGAGGATCAAGCACAGAATACGTTCCAAGTACCACTACTACTATCTCAATTGCTACAATGGCATCAATTCACTTCACGGTCCTACATACTGGAAGAGCAACAGCAAACCAAAGTCCCTTCCATATGCACACTTAGGAAAGAACGGAATGTCAAACGGTACGCTGGGATGCGTAAGAACATGGAATGCGGATGCATACTACATCTGGCAGAACTGCCCGATGAAGACAAAGGTCGTCGTTTATTAATAAGCAGCGATCGTAAATGAAGACAATAACGACGAAATGCTCTTTTCTAAGAGCATTTCGCTTGTAGTTAGAGCATGGATGATCAATTGACGGGAGAATGGAGATGTCTGATAAACTTGACAGGAAACTTGTGAATCTGCACATATTCCTTGATTTGGCGAAATTAAAAAAGAAGATTCCTGACGACTTCACAGAGGTGAAGAAGATCCAGGACAAAAGAGTTCAGAAACTGGCTAAAAGAGCCTACGAGATCCCGTTCTATCGAGAGAGATTCGATAAGGCAGGGGTGAAACCGGAGGACATCAGGACGGGCCTGGATCTGGCCAAACTTCCTCTGCTCACAAAGGATGAGCTGAGGGCCTGGATGAAGGAAGAGGCAAAGGATCCGAAATACGAGTACTGGTTCCGGGATACCACCAGCGGTTCCACCGGAGAACCTCTCATGGTGCTCCTCTCGCCAAAAGAAAAGGCGTACATGATGGCCAATTGGTTCCGTGTCATGATGGAGGCAGGCTACAATCCTTTCTTCGGCAAGACCATGAGCAGAAGGAGCGCCCATAGTGTGACGGGCGGAAGCGACACCTTCCTGCAGCGCTTCGGCATCCTGAGGAGGGGATTCCTCAATCAGTATGCTCCCGAAGAGGAGATGATCCGCCAGGTCAACGAATACAAACCGGACTTCCTCTACATGAACAAGACCGAGCTCATGCGGCTCTGCCTCTACTGCAAGCAGCACGACAGCAAGATCCATAAGCCGAAGTTCTTCTGCCCGACAGGCGAAAAGATCGACGACATCGCCAGGAGCCTGTTCATCGAGATCCTGGGTCCCGGGATCATCGATTCCTACGGCACAGCAGAAGCGGGAGCATGCATGGTGAAACTGCCGGGAAGCAGCGAGCACGTGGTACACAGCGACTCCTTCGTCGTGAACATCTACGACGATAACGATCAGCTCTCCGACACCGGAAAAATCGCGGTGACGCCGCTCTACAAAACGGATCTTCCGCTGATCAACTACGTGGTGGGCGATAAGGTGCACTCCGAGATCCGAGACGGCGTGCGATTCGTCACAGGAGTAGAAGGCAGGATGAACGACTTCTTCCGGTACGAATCCGGCGAAGTGACCCCCTTCTTCGAGATTGCCCCGATCATTGCCCACTGTGAAGACATCCTGCAGATCCGTTTCATCCAGGACGAATACGGCCACCTCAACGTCCAGTGCGTCCACAACGATGAAAAAACAGACAAAACGCTCCAGCAGATCGAGGAGCAGATGACCGCCGACCTCAACAGCAAATTCAAGCACCCATTCCAGATCGACTACGAGTGGATGGACTCCATCCCACCGGACCCGAACGGGAAGCTGAGGATGATCGTTTGCAATGTTGAGTAAGCGGGTGAGGATGCGCTTGTCCTCATCGCGCACGGTCACGAAGGCTCGCTCACAGAGAATAGAACCCCAGAGAAACTCGCCTTAAAGCCTAGAGGGCTCAGACAGTCTCTGGGGTTTATCTTAGTAATCTGCCCAAATCTGTGATTTGGCGCGCAGATTCTATACTAGAGTCACAGTGCTTCAGCACGTGGTGACTCTTCTGTTATTCTCTACGCTCGTTTCGCCTGTGACCATGGGCGCTCCTGCGGAATCGCGCGTCACGACCTGCACATCTCTGGATGTACTGGTCCTGGGGAAG
>CAMOWO010000026.1 GCA_946628525.1 uncultured Bacillota bacterium
TCCTTTATGAGGGACCTGAACAGATCGCAGCAATCTGGCTCGAATCAGTAGTAGGATCAAACGGCGTACTTATCCCACCTATCGAATGGTACAAGGGCGTTAGAGCTCTCTGCGACAAGTACGACATCCTGATGGTTGCTGACGAAGTAATGGCTGGATTCTACAGAACAGGTAAAGCATTCGCATTCCAGAACTTCGACTATCAGCCAGACATGATCACATTCGCTAAGGGTTCAACTTGCGGATATGTTCCTCTCGGCGGCGTAGTAATGCAGAAGAAGATCGCTGATTTCTTCGACGAGACTTCAATGGGTTGCGGACTTACTTACTCAGCTCATCCAATGGGTTGTGCAGCTGCAGTTGCAACTATTGCTGAATACAAGAAACAGAACATCGAAGAGAACGTTGCTAAGGTTGGCGCTGTTCTCGCTGAGATCGAAGACGCTATGGTAGATGCTCACAAGAGCGTTGGCCAGGTTAGACACATCGGTCTGTTCTCAGCAATCGAACTGGTTAAGGATAAGGAAACTAGAGAACCACTGGTACCTTTCGGCAAGGATCCTGAAGGCATCATGCCTAAGATCATCGGTATGCTCAAGAACGCAGGTGTTTGGACATATTCACACGAGAACATGTTCGTTATCTGCCCTCCACTCAACATCACTGAGGAAGAGCTGAGAGAAGCAATGGTAATCGTTAACAACGTTCTGGATTCCGTTGACCAGATGATCTAAGATAAGACATCTAATGACGAACACAAACAAGACCTCGCGCATCATGCGCGAGGTCTTTTATTCCCTTAAATCAAAAGGCGGCTGCCGCCTATATCTGGCTACATGCCGCCCTATCGTTTCTTATTCGATCAGAAGTATCTGAACACGCCCTTGACCTTGCCCAGGATCTTCACGTCCTTGACGATGATCGGGCTCATGGCGCTGTTCTCAGGCTGGAGTCTGATATGATCTCCCTCCTTATAGAACGTCTTGACCGTCGCTTCGCTCTCAAAGCCATCGATCATCGCCGCCACGATGTCGCCATTCCTGACGCTGCCGCTCTTCTCCACGAGGATGTAATCTCCATCCATGATCCCGGCCTCTACCATACTCTCTCCCTTGACGGTGAGCATGAAGTTCGTTCCTTCCCCGATGAATCTCGCCGGAACCGGGAATGTCTCTTCTATATTCTGCTCTGCCAGGATCGGTGTACCTGCTGCGATCCTGCCTACCAGCGGCACTTCTACCACATCGGAAGTCGGCACGAATTCACCACCCGGTGCGATGCTCATATCGTCCGCGTCCTGATCCACCACCATAAGTGCTCTCGGCTTCGATGGATCCTTCTTGATGTATCCCTGCTTCACCAGACTGGCAATGTCCTTGTGCGCTGTGGAAGTGGACTTGATATTCAGTGCATTACATATCTCACGAACTGTCGGGGGATAACCCTTGAGTTTGATCTCCTGCTTCATGTAATCAAGTATCTTCTGTTCACGATCCTTAAGCATGATGCGCCTCCCTTCATATAGTGTTATTATATCACGGCTCATACGACATGTAAACACATGTTTGTGCACACTTGTTCGCGTTTTGATGGGGGCGTTGGAGGGAATCTATGAAAAGGAGTTTCTGGGGCCGAAATTATACATTTTTTGATATATAGGCGAAAATGTATATTCTGGTGAGGGCCGATCATACATTTTTTGATATATTCCGTAAAAATGTATAATATCTTGTCTGTTGAGGCAGGTCGACATACTTGATCAGTCGATGTGGCACAGTCAAACCACCCAAAATGGAAATATGTGGACGGGAATTTATACATTTTTTTGATATTTTGAGAAAAATGTATAATCGAGCATGTATGAAATATACATTTTTGCCTATATAGCGAATTATGTATAATTGGGGTCTTTCCAGCATATAAGATGCCGGATAGGCCGGGCTCATCCCACCCACCAACGCCACATCGGACCCCACCGCCAAAACCAGCCCCGCGTCGCGGCGTTTTCCTCATACAAAAAGAGTCGCCTTCCGGCGGCTCTCGTTTCGCTATTTCACCAGCAACTTTCGTATGCCCTTCTCTAAGCCATCCAGGGTGAGCTCGTACATCGGGAAAACTTCTTTGATTGCCTGTATTGTCTTGTATCCGTACGTGTAACCCCACGAATCCTCATCGATAGGATTGAGCCAGATACATTTCTTATATCTGCGTTTGAACTTCTTGAGCCAGTCGATACCCAGTTCATCATTTCCCAGACCGATCATCGCGTTTCCGCCTTTGCGGAAGAGCTCTGACGGTGCCATGGCGGCATCACCGAGGAAGATGACTTTGTACTCGCTGTCGAGGTTGCCCAGGACCCAGTTGGTCTCTACCCAGTCTCCACGTCTGCAGTACGGTGTGGTGTAGAGGTTGTCGTAGATGCAGTTGTGGAAGTAGTATACTTTGAGGTCCTTGAAGTGATTCGCCTTGCTTACAGCCTGGAACAATCTGTTGCAAAGTCTGCTGTACGGAAGCATAGACCCGTCGGAGTCTATGAGAAGCAGCAGTTTCACCGTGTTCTTACGAGGCTTGTCGTAGACGATGTGAAGCATTCCCGCATTCTCGCAGGTCTCGTCGATCGTGGCGTCGATGTCCAGCTCCGTCTTGGCGATATCGATCCTTGAAGAGTACTGGCGCAACTTCCTGAAGGCCATCTGGAACGACCGGATGTCCAGCACCTTGTCGTCTCTGAAGTCCTTGAAGTGCCGCTCTCCTGCGATCTGGAGCGCAGATTTGTGTCTGCTCTCGCCGCCTGTACGGATACCTGTACTGTGGTAGCCTCCACGGCCCATCGTCGATGTTCCGCCTGTTCCGATCCAGTAGGTTCCGCCATCATGCTTCTCCTTCTGTTCTTCGATACGCTCTCTGAACATGCGCATGATCTCTTCAAGTTCTCTCGGCCACTCGTCTCCCCTGCCCTCATCTCTCGTCTGCTCATCTTCACTGAGCCACTTCCAGAACTCCTCCGGAAGATCCTCCGGCGTCTTCACATTGTGGAAGTACTCCGCGAAAACGGCATCGAAGTTATCGAAGTCAGATTCGCTCTTGATGAGTACGGCACGGCAGAGATAGTAAAAACCTTTGAAGGAAGCACGGGCAAGACCTTTGTCCAGCGCTTCGACAAGCGTCATCCACTCGTTTATCGAGACCTCTACGCCTCTGGCTCTAAGCAGGTAAAAGAATTCTAAAAACATTGTTTCCTTCCTTTCGCCTAAGCCTTATCTACCATCTTCTGAGTGAGTAACCCTTCTCTTTGATTTCTTCCATGACGTCGATATCCTGGTTCTTCTTGAGGAGAACGCCTACGAACGGCATCTTCTCGCTGAGGTTCCCAACATCTACGCCGCTGATCATCAGTGCCTGGATCCAGTCCAGAAGCTCCGAAGTGCTCGGCTTCTTCTGAAGCTCATCCATCTTACGCAGCTCATAAAAAGCGTCCAGCGCTGCATCTGCCAGCGTCTTATCCACATCTCCGAAGTG
Organism: uncultured Bacillota bacterium; assembly: GCA_946628525.1. The sequence goes on from CAMOWO010000026.1 coordinate 3,520, forward strand.
TACGTTGATGATCTCGGACATCTTTTGCTTGTCCGGGAACTCGATGTAGTGGAAGATACATCTTCTCAGGAATGCATCCGGCAGTTCTTTTTCTGCATTGGATGTGATGATAACGATCGGTCTGTGATTCGTCTTGACCGTTTCTTTCGTTTCGTTGATATAGAATTCCATCTTGTCCAGCTCCCAGAGCAGGTCGTTCGGGAATTCCAAGTCTGCCTTATCGATCTCGTCTATGAGCAGTACCACCTGCTCTTCGGCAGTAAATGCTTCACCAAGTTTACCAAGCTTGATGTACTGTGCGATATCCTTGACATCGCCTTCGCCGAACTGGCTGTCGTACAGTCTCTGTACGGTGTCGTAGACGTAGAGGCCTTCCTGTGCCTTCGTCGTTGACTTGATGCCCCAGATGATCAGTTCCTTTCCCAGTGCTTCTGAGATGGCCTCTGCAAGCATCGTCTTGCCTGTTCCCGGTTCACCTTTGATGAGAAGCGGTTTCTCCAGCGCGATGGCGATATTGACCGCATTCATCAGTTCTTCAGTAACAACATAATTGTCACTGCCTTTAAAAACATTCATGTCTTTCATTTCTAAACAAATCCTCTCCTAACTCAACTTTTGTGAGACTTTATTGCGACGACAGTATTATATCATAAACCCTAACGTAATGGGAGACTTTGTTACATCGATTCTCTCAAAATTTCAACGACTTCGTCCCTCGTCAGCGGCTTATACCCTCCCTCAAGGAGAAATGTACCATCCGCGATGCCATCAATCATATCTTCCGTAACGCCCAGCTCCGAAAGATGCATCACGACGCCGATCTCTTTCATCCATTTTTCCATACATTTGAGGCCTTCGAGTGCGACTTCCTCATCCGAAAGACCGTACAGATCCACATCCCACACATTGCGGGCGAACTTCTGGAATTTCGGGACGCCGTACGGCAGGATGTATCTGTAATACGGCATGGATACCGCCGCCAGCGTCATGCCGTGAGTCGCGTTGGTGTAACCGCCCACAGACTGCCCCATCATGTGCACCATCCAGTCCGTGGATTTGCCGCGGGAAATGAGGGTGTTCAGCGCCCAGGTCGCCGTCCACATCAGGTTCGATCTGGCCTCGTAGTTCTGAGGATCTCTGACGGAATCTCTTCCCGCCTTTATCACTGCTCGCAGCAGACCTTCTGCGATATAGTCGCTGGCGCAATCATCGTAATCCGAAAAGTACTGCTCGCAGATATGATTGAAAATATCGTAGATCCCGGCCACCATCTGCTCCTTCGGCAGCGTCATGGTGTAGGTCGGATCAAGGATCGAAAACTTCGGGAAGACATTCTCGTTGGCATAAACGTGACCGATCTTCAGCTTCGAATCAGGATCCGTAATGACCGTTCCGGCATTCATCTCCGAGCCTGTGCCCACCATGGTCAGGACACACCCCACCGGGATGATGTCGCAGTCCGGCTCCTCCTGTTTGAGATAGTACTTCTCCCACGGATCATCCGGGCAGTTCACGGACACCGCCACCGCCTTTGCATAATCGCATACGGAGCCGCCTCCCACGGCCAGCAAAAGATCCGCGCCGTGCTCGCGTGCCGCGGCGACGCCCTCTCTGAGCTTGCCGGAGGTCGGATTCGGCATGACGCCGGAGATCTCCGCCACATTTTTGCCGGAAGCCTCCAGGATCGCTGTCACGCTGTCATAGATCCCGTTCTTCTTGATGCTGCCACCGCCGTAGATCAGGACCACATTCGGGCCGTACCCTGCCAGCTCCGCCGTAAGGTTTTCGATGGCGTTCTCGCCGAAATACAGTTTCGTAGGGTTATAGTATTTGAAGTTTCCAAGCATGTTATTTCCTCCTTGTTCTATTCCAGTTCACGCAGTATGCTCTCTGCTTCGGCCAGCTCTGCCCCGCATGTCTTGTCCCCCATCTGGATCCTCTTGTTATAGCATTCCACCATATCCGAGGCCATGCTCTGCAGACTCTCCTGATCGAATCCATCCCTGAGGTATCTCAGGACTCTGAGGGCCGCGTCAGGGAAGATCCAGGCGTTCGGGTCTGCGCAGGAATCGACGAATGCTTTGTTGTACAGCCCCATGGCGAAGTCGACATCGAGATCCTTTTGGCCGGTCCTGTACATGTCGCCCAGATTCAGGGTCGCATACGGATCACCGAATATAGCCGCCTTCTCCCAGCATTCGATGGCTTTGGCCGCATCCTTCTCCGTTCCCAGTCCGTGGTAGTAGCAGGTTCCCAGTCTGCCCATCGCCGCGATATTGCCGGCCTGGGCTGCTTTCTCGAAAAGTGAGAAGGCCGCATCATGATCGCATGCCGCGTAGGCCTCCATTCCCGCTTCAAAGTCCAGCTGATCCTCCGTCTTCGGCTCCATATCCTCCCTCATCGCCTGCATCAGCTCATTCGGCAAAAGCACGCTGTCACCCCAAGGGTTTATGGCAAGGCCGTCGCACTTATCCAGCTTCATGGCCGTCTCCATGGCTTCCGCCATCGTCATGACCACGCTGGAGGAGGATTCGCCTTTGTTCTTTTCCTGCTTGTTCGTGAAGCAGGTCATCCAGTTATCGTCATCGTCATCGCTCAACATCTGGTACATAACGTCCCCTTCTTCGTCGTATGCCACGGGAACGATCACCTTGAGCCCCTCCTTCGCTTCTTGCACGATGATCCCCAAAAGTTCATCGAGGTCCTCTTCGTTGTCCGATTCGTTCCAGTTTCTCAGGGCTTCCTCCACCACCGGCGCACCGCCGTTATACGGGTTTCTCTCATCATCAAAAGGTGCCTGGATCAGCTCCGTTTCCACCTCTTCTTCCTCGTCATCTCCCAGCATCTCGTCGATCACCCGCTCCCCGAGCGCCTTTGCGATATCATCGATGACGGCGAAATACACGTCGATATCGTGATCCTGATAGAGGTCCATGTAGTCCGAGCAGGACTGGATGGCCTTCTCCCAGGCCTCCTCCTTCGGGTAGCCATAGATCCCGGACGAAATGAGCGGGAATGCGATGGACGTGCATCCATTTTCCTCTGCCAGCTGCAGAGACTTCCTGTAGCAGTTGTACAAAGCCTCCGGCTCACCGTTGTTTCCGCCCTGCCATACAGGTCCCACGGCGTGGATGATATACTTCGCTTTGAGGTCGAAGCCCGGAGTTATGACGGCGCTGCCCGTCGGACATCCGCCGATCTCATCGCAGGCCTTCTGAAGACGCCTGTATCCTGCAGCCGCAAAGATCGCGCCACACACACCGCCGCCTGCCTGAAGACCGCTGTTGGCTGCATTCACGATGCAGTCCACGTTCATTTTCGTTATATCACGTTTTACTACAGTTATCGAGCTCATCGATCGTCCTCCTTCATATATCCTGACATCATACACACGCCGGCAGCTCCGGCACGTATACACTGCTCTGCGTTCTCTTCACTTATGCCCCCGAGAGCGTACACCGGTATATCCACCGCCTCCGACACCTCTTGGAGATACCCCAGACCCGCCGCGGGCTTTCCCGGCTTGCAGTCCGTCGAGAAGATCGGGCTTGCGGTGACGTAGGATGCGCCCCGCGCCCGGCACTCCTTTGCTTCCTCCACGGTGTGGGTGGACACCCCTATCTTATGGAAAAAACGACTCTCCTCTTCATCAAGAGCGCGAAAGTCGTTCATCGTCAGATGGATGTTCCTGCACCCCAGATCCCGGGCGACCTCCGTATACGTATGCAAAAGGCAGTCTGCGCCTTTTTCTTCGCAGAGAGCCAGCACGCTGCGCGCCAGCTTCTCATACTCCTCCGGAGTCATGTCTTTTTCCCGGAGGATCACCGTATCGGCCCCCGAATCGATGGCAAGTCCTATCTGTTTTATAAGGTCATCTGCAAGATGCCTGTTTGTTATGCATATTCTCTTATACATACACGTAGTCGTTCAGAACGGGCTGGAGCCCTTCTTCAGATATATCGTCGTACATCTGGGAGAAACTCCTGCTGTCAGCGATCTCGAACTGCTCATCTCCCGCTTCATCGTTGTCTTTGCCTGTATATTTGCTCTCGTGATCGCCGATGCCGGTGGAGACGCCGGCCGATACCTTTGTGGCAGCGATCTTTACGATACCGTCTCTGAAAGCTTTGCTCTCTCTTGAAGACACGGTGATCCCTGCGAACGGAAGGAAGATCCTGTAGGCGCAGAGCACCTGGCAGAGCTGTCTTTCGTGGACGTCGAGAGGGTTGATCTTGTCATTGTTGACGATGGGCCGCAGCCTCGGGCATGAAAGGGAGA
>CAMOWO010000027.1 GCA_946628525.1 uncultured Bacillota bacterium
TTATCCAGTTTCCTGTGGATCAACGCCAGTTGCTTCTCAAGAAACCCCAAAGCCTTCCCGGGGCTCTTCGCCGGCGACGTGTTGATCTCCATCTGCTCCTCACTGAAATCCCTGTCGATATAGTCGCTTCCCGGGAACGGATGCGGGCTGTGCGCCAGGTTCCCGGTCTCCGTGACCCTGTGAGATTCCAGCTCCAGGCCGGTCTTACCTTCCTTCATATTTTCTCTGATGAACGGCTCTTCTACATGCAGTTTCATATGCACCTTATCTTTCTTTTATAAGCGCTGCTACTAATTCTGCCCCACTTACCATTTCGTCGATGAGCGCATATTCTTCTGTTGAATGCGTCTTGTACATTCCGTTTGCTATAACGATCCCTGTGATCCCATGCTCCGCGAAAACGTTGTTGTCGCTTCCTCCGTGGGTGGCTACCAGTTCCCCGGCAAGGGCAAGTCTTTCGCAGGCGGCTAGGAAGTCCCTGCAGACCTTCGCATCGAGAGGCGTCTCATAGGCCTTCAGGTTCACCGTCCGGCTGAATCCCACGGATGCTCCCAGTGCTCCCGCTTTCTCTGCAAAGGTATCACGTACTTTCTCCATGAGATCGAGTGCTTCCTCGTGATCGAAGCTTCTCACCTCGCCCGTGCACCTGCAAAGTTCGGGCACGATGTTGTCTGCCCTGCCGGCTTCTATCGTTCCGATGTTCAGGGTGGCCGTATCGGTCGGTTTTCCGATCTCCAGTTTTGCTATGGCGGCCGCCGCCGCCTTGAGGGCGTTCACCCCCGCTTCCGGCTTGAAGCCCGCGTGGGAGGCCTTGCCCTTCACCTCGATTTCAAAGGAGATGATGGATGGCGCCTTCCTGGCGGCCCTGCCGGGAGCACCGCTCATGTCGAGGACGTACGCGTCTTTTGCAGTAATCCGGCTGAAGTCAAAAGCCTTTGAACCCTTTGCATATACTTCTTCGGCTGCCGTGAAGAGCACTTCGATGTCTCCGTTGATACCGCCGCACTCTTTTGCGATTCGGATGCCCTCCAGGATCTCCGTGATGCCGCAGATATCGTCTGCCCCGAGGACCGTATCTCCCTCTGAGACGATGCGCTCTTCGGACACCACCGGCACCTTGCCGATTCCGGGTTTTACCGTATCCATGTGGGCGGAGAACAGCAGCGGCTCTGCAGCACCTTCTCCCTTCAGGATCCCGTATAGATTCCCGGTATCGTCCTGCGAGACGTCGAATCCGAGTTCTGTCAGCCTCTCCTTCAGATACGCTGCCACCCGGGCCTCTCCGTAACTCTCGGCATCGATACGCGAGATATCTGTGAACATGTTAATGAGTCTATTCCTGTCTGCCATTTCGCACTCCCAAAATCAAAAGACGGAAACACAGGGTTCCCGCCTCTATCCTCATATGATCACGCTTAAAGCAATCGCCTACTAAATCAATATGTTTATTGAATTAAAGTTACCACTATTTGTATGTTCGTGTCAAGATACAATTATTCATGTTTGTATCATATATCTGCCGATGATTGGGTTTAGTAATAATTTAAGTTTTCACAGCAGTGTAGTTAGTGTAGAATATATTTGTAGATTTCTATCGTATGGGAGATAAATTATGTCAAGAAATAAAGTAGTACTTTTTCTGATGGCCGTTGCAGTTGCTTGGCTGATGACGCCGAGAGATGGTATCTTCATGATCATCAAAGCGAACATCATCAATGCGCTGCCTTACGTGATGATCCTCGTCATCATCTACCTCTTCATCACCATAACCGTGCTGAAGAAGAAGTGGCGTAAGCTCGACCAAGAGCTTTCGGATGAGAACGTCATAGATTTTGCGAAGATGATGAACGTGACCTTCGACGTGAAGAGGATGCTGGGTGTCCCGAACCTCATCGACCTCTACAACAAGGTGAACTTCTCCAGATTCGTTTCTCTTCATGCCAAGGAGATCCTCTACAAGGCCATGCGTCGTAAACGTCTGGATGTCCCTGTACCGGGTGCCGGCGCTGACGTGGACGAGATCCTCCGCAAAGCGCGCACAAAGGACGAAGAGAGAGCAGCCGCCATCGAAGCGAAGATGCGCGAGAAGCAGAGAGCCCGTAAGAAGAAGAGTCATAATTAAAGATGAGGAAAGAAGACCGCGATATGCGGTCTTTCTTAAAATCCCATTTCTTCTTTGATCAGCACGACTTCTACCTCGTCGATGTCGTTCATCTTCCTGTGATAGGTGATGATCCCGTTGCAGATGCGCTCAGGGCTGAGGCAGTCGAAACATTTGAGCTGGCCGGTCTCCTTGTAGTACGCAACGCATGGCGTCGGCAGATCGTACTTGAGTGAATTCTTCGGAGCCGCCACGTTGCGGGCACGCCACAGGGCCTTCTCGGCGTCGGGCTCGATTTTGTTGGCGCCCACGATGAAGTAGACTTTGTCATGGCAGAACAGCGAGCCTGCCACCCTGTTTCCGGTGCCGTCGATGTTGATCATCTCCCCGGTTTCCGCCATGGCGTTGACGGAGGTGAGGAAGACGTCCGTGATGAGGGTCTTCTTCGCGATCTCCAGGAACTCGTCGTTGTCTTTGCCCTGATACGGATCGTAGACCGTGTTGTGGGCAGAAAGCCTGTCGTAGAGTTCCATGTCGATCATCGTCCGGGAATCCCCGAAACCCACGACCTTACCGTCTATCTCGGAATCGAGATAGTCCGCTGCATCCTTTGCGCTGTCGAATACCGACACCTTATAGAGTTTCTTCTCTAACGACTTGATCGTTTTCTCGAGATCCATGAGTCTTACTCCTCCTTCGTCTCATACTCTTCGATGTCGATGAATTCAGGCTCCTCCTCAGATGTCTCAACTGTGACTTCGGTATATTCTTCTCCCACGACTTCAATGGCATCCAGATCTTCCAGGATTTCGATGTCTTCCAGAGCCTCTCCTTCGAGGACTTCTCCTTCGATGACTTCGCCTTCTTCCAGAATGTTGTCGTCGCCGCCCAGGAGGTTCTTGCTCTTCTCGATGAGATCCAGATGGAGTTCGCTGTCGAGGATCGTCATGCCGCCGTCAACGGCGTCCACCAGGATGTCATACGGCAGTCCTGTAGGATCCAAACAGTTGACGACGAAGAATCTCTTGAAGAATTCTTCTTCCTCGATGATCTGGAAATCAGGAGTCATCATGAGCTTGCCCTTACTGATATACAGTTTCATGGCGAAATCATGAGCGATATCATAACATTCCACGAGTGGGACCTGGATATCCAGCATGTCCTCTCTATAGACTTCCGTCTCTTCATATTCAGGAATTCCGTAAGCTTCATACGGCGTACCACTTACTCTGTCCACAGAACAGTCCAGGATCTTATTGAGCTTGTCGAAACGTTTCGTTTTCTTGCCAACTCTGATGAGATAGCGGAACCGAACGTACGGATAATAGAATTCCTCTATTTCCTGGATATCAAGAGACGGGTCTGTATGGAGAAGCAGCATGAGCGCTTCCTTCGCATCGTATCTGGCCGAAAGGACCTTGATAGTTATCCTGGGATCGTCGTTTTCTTCGAGACGAGTCATCTCATCATCGTAGAGATACACCGCGTCATCTTTGAATCTGAGATCTTCCTGAGTCGCTACCTGACCTGCCGCAGAATTGATACTGCTCTTTTTTTTCTTTCTGAATAATGCCATTTCCTTCTCCATTCAATCGGGAATCAACTGCTTCATACAACCATTATTGTGGGGTTTTTTGTCGTGATAGTCAAGTGCGGGATCGGAAATCCGATCCCGCACATGTTTATAAGAATTGAGTAAGTTTCTTCAAGCTTAAGCCATCTCAGAACCGTATCTTCTGTTGAATACGAACTGTGAAATAGCCTTCGTCTCAGTGCTCAGGTGCTTGGATGAAGCAACCTGTACATCCTTGGAAACGTCGATCTTCTTACCTTTCGCTCTCTCCATGAGTTCGCACATTTCAGGGCTTGTCGGCTTACCGAACTGTGATCCGATGATCATAGCCAGGCATCCTGCGATGAGTCCTACGAACATCTGGTGGCATCCGGTTACAACATCCAGTCCACCGTGTGACCAGATCTGTACAACGATACCAGCAGCCAGCATGGAAGCTACAGAACCTGTAGCGTTTGCCTTCTTCCACCAGATCGCGCAAACGAAGCTAGGCAGGAAGCAGCAAGACATGAAGCTGAAGTTGTCGATTACCAGCTGGAAGATTCCAGGTGGGTTCGTAATAGCGATGATGATACCAACGATAGCTACTACGATGATCGTACCTCTTGATACGAATACTACTCTTGCATCTGAAGCCTCAGGTCTGAGCCATCTCTTGTAGAAGTCGATGGATACGATCGTAGCGATCAGGAGCATCAGAGCTGCTACAGTTGACATGATAGCTGACATGATAGCTGTCAGAACGATACCGGTAAGTACGCCAGGGAACATCATCTGAGTCAGGGATGGAATGATCATCTCGATGTCGCCGTTGATCAGACCAGCAGCCTGCAGAGCAGGATAAGTTCCATCAGCAGCGATGTTGTCCATGTTAGCAGTTATGCCGCCGGAGAACAGAACCATGCCGCCCATTCCCAGGAAGTAAGGGATGAAGCAGAACAGCTGAGTCCAGATCGTAGCATACAGTACGGATGTCTTAGCTGCCTTAGGTTTCTCCATAGCCATGTGCTTGTTAACGGAGTGTGGCAGTCCCATGTAACCTACCAGATATATCAATATCGCACCTGCTAGTACACCGTAGCCTCCTTCGTATACGTTACCTCTGCCCCATACTCCCAGGAGTGTAGGATCCAACTTAGCAAGCTCTGCGTTCAGGCCTGCGAACCATCCGAAGTGGCTCATCATCATAATGAAGATGATGATCAGGGAACCGATCATGATGAATCCCTGGATTACGTCTGTCCAAGCTACTGCGAAGTATCCGCCTACGAATGTGTAGAACAGGATAACTGTTACACCAACGATGAGACCAACGGAAAGAGGGAATCCGAACAGTGATACCAGTGTCTTACCTGTTGCCAGGAACTGAGCCAGTACGTACATTGAAAGTCCGAATACACCGATCACGCATCCGAGAACCTTAACAGGAATGGATTCGTATCTCTTCTCCAGATACTCAATTGGTGAAATAGCGTCCAGCAGCTGAGAAAGTCTTCTCATTCTTCTACCCAGTACAGTGATGTTGATCAAACCGCCGCCAGCGTCACCTACTGCATAGAATACTGCGAAATAACCAAGTGTTGCTGATGCTGCAGGGCCACCCATGAACATGTAACCTGACATAGCTGTGGTCTGCAGTGTAAGTGCTGTTACGAGAGGTCCCATTGACCTTCCGCCTACCATGTAGTCCTCAGAGTTCTTCGCTCTTCTGTTCCAATAAAGACCCATGGCGATCATGCCGGCGAAATAACAAATAAGTACGATTACCTCTACTCTCATTTGTTTTCACCTCCCTCGTGCTGTGCCTTTGCCGCTCTACCAACGAGACTCTGTTCGAATTCTGTGTCATCGATCTGTTCGTCCTGCTTCTTCATGATGAAATAGTCAATGATTGCAGCAGCCATATATACGAACGGCCAGATCAATGTCGCGAAGAACGTCGCAGCGGGCATTCCTATAATCATATAAGTCCTCCTTCCTTAATGATAATAATAATAACACAAATACTTCGTAATTAGATTTTACTGCATAAAAGTGTTCTCTCATATGTTTATGATTCTTTTTTAGGTTATCTTTAGATTTGTGTTTAAAAAAATTTAATTTTCACGCAATTACGTTCAGATCAGTAATCTCTGCTCTGATAATCCCTGCGGCCGGCCTCGATCCTTCGGGATACCGAAACCTCCGGGAACATGGTAAACGACAGGATCACGAACAGCAAGGTGTTGAGGATCAGTGCGGCCACGGCACAGATGCTGTAATCCATGCGAGTCATCAGAAGAAGCACGATAAACAGCGCCTCCCCGGCAAGGATCCCGACCTCTGCCGCTCTCGCAGAAGACCTTTTCCAGAAGAGAGCCCCCACCACCGGAACGATGAGCTGGACGATACCACCCATGCCCAGCACTGCAAGATCGAACAGGTTATGAGGCACCATGATCATCAGGATATAGGATATCACGGAAACCACAAGCACGGCCCACTTGGCCATGAACACGAGACGCCTGTCCGGGAGCTTGTCATTGAGGTATCTTTTGTGTATGTCGATGGTGTATACGGCGGCAAGAGCGTGGACCTGCGAATTGGCAGTCGAAAAGATCGCCGCGAAGATCCCGGCCGTAACGAACATGTAGAACATCGGATGGCCATTATCGGACAGAAGATCCAGAATGACCTCCAGAGGATTGTCTGTCTTCTCCGCCAGCACGACGCTGGCACTTCCCGAGCAAAGGGTCCCGACGCAGATGATCGAAGATACCCCGAGAAGCAGCGGGAGTATCGCAAAGTTTCCTGCGCTTGCAGAAGCGTAATTTCTTATCCAGATCTGAGGGCCCATGAAGGCGCCGAGGGGAACGACGATAAAAAGGCATATCCACATGAGGATCTGCTGCTTGCCGTCAGATCTTGATATCGATACGTAGTCCGGGTCCATGGCGATGAGCTTCGGGAACACTTCCCCCACGCCGCCTGCTGTATGCATCAGGAACAGTCCCGTGCTGATCATGGCGACCACGATGAGCACACCGTAGAAGATATCCGTCATGGCCACGGCACGGAGGCCGCCCTCCCACAGGTATATGACGAGGATCGAGAAGAAGATCAGGCCGCCCACGTAGATGGAGATCATGCCGTGGGTACTGGCATGGATCAGGATGACTGCCCCGGCGATCTGCGCCTGAAGGTAAAGCATCGTGCAAAATATGGTGATCACCGTCACCGTCACGTTCAGCACTTCCGACCCGTATATCCCATCGAAGAAATCCGTCGGCGTCGTGTAGTTGTTTTTTCGCCCATAATGCCAGATCCTGCGTCCCAGAATGATGAAAAGCACCGCAAAAAGCATGTCCCACCCGATGGTGGTCATGTAGACAGGTCCGTTCTCGAAGAAGTACCCGATGCCGCCCATGAAGGCGAAGGCACTCATATATGTTGCGAACACCGTGGCATACATCGGAAACAGGCGCAGCCTTCTGCCCTGAAGGATGAAGTCCTCCGTGCTTCCCGTAGAGCGGAGTCTCGCACGTTCTCCCAGAAGGAGCGGTATGAATGCAAATGCACATATTATGAGTAGATTTATCGCATTGGTAACCATAGGTTGATTTTACCATAAAAGTTTCTTATATGATATAATGGTTTGCGAGGGAGATTTGACGATGAACAGTATTGGACTGATTGCATTTGCGGTATTGATGCTCATCTTCGCCGCCGTATATTTCATAGTCTACTTCAGGGACCGCGAGAGGTTTATGCAGCTTTGGGGCCTGGCATGGTTTTCATATGCTCTTGGCCTTCTTTTGTTGCAGATGAACTACTCCACAGGCGACATCATCTTCCTCCAGCTGCGCAAGATCCTGGACATGACGAACATGCTGCTTCTTCTCTTCGGGACATACCTTCTCATCCACCGAAAGATCCCCGGATACTGGTACAGATTCTCGCTTTACATGCTCTTGCTCGTGGGGATCTGCATCGCCTACAAGATCGACCTTCTGTCTTTCTATCTGCCGATCTCGGTGTACCAGCTGGTACTTGCATTCTTTGCAGCGAGAAACGTATACGGTA
>CAMOWO010000028.1 GCA_946628525.1 uncultured Bacillota bacterium
ATCCTGGAGAAACTGTTGGCAGAAGAGATCGCTTCCGGCAAGATCGAGCTGAGACAGATCGAAGGCCTTACCATCGAGAACAGAGTCGCCAAGATGCAGGCAGTACCAGACGACGTCCTGGCAGAGATCAAGAAGTGCGACCTTCTGCTGAAGGGACCGACCATGACCCCGGGCAAAGGCGACGACCTTCCGAACATCGAGAGCGCCAACGTCACACTGAGAAGACAGCTGGATCTCTTTGCGAACGTGAGACCTGTCGTGGTACCGGAGAAGAATCTAGACTGGATGTTCTTCAGAGAAAACACAGAAGGCGAGTACGCCCTGGGCAGCAGAGGCATCGATATCACTCCTGAGATCGCCATCGACTTCAAAGTCATCACGGATGCCGGCACGAAGAGACTCGCCCGCATGGCTTTTGAGCATGCGAAGAAGAACGGCAACAAGAACGTTACGATCGTCACGAAGGCGAACATCATGAAGAAGACGGACGGCAAGTTCCTCCAGATCTGCTATGACATGGCAAAGGAATATCCGGACATCAAGGTCAACGACAGATACGTAGACATTTGCTCTGCGAACCTCATCAACGATCAGGTCAACAGCGACTTTAACGTATTCATCCTGCCGAACCTCTATGGTGACATCATCACTGATGAAGCGGCTCAGATGCAGGGCGGCGTAGGCACTGCAGGAAGCGCCAACATCGGCAACAGATACGCTATGTTCGAAGCCATCCACGGATCCGCAGAGAGAATGGTCAAAGAAGGAAGAGGCGCATTCGCCAACCCTGCCAGCATCTGCAGAGCAGCCGTCATGATGCTCAGACACGCAGGCATCATGGAGAAGGCGCAGAAGCTGGAAGACGTTCTCAACGATGCACAGGATGCCATCAACATCGTAAGGGACGGCTCCGGACACACGGCGAACGACTTCACGGAATACGTGATGGGAAGGCTGTAGGGAACGGCAATGGTAATATATAAATTCCCTGGAGACCTGGATAACGGGAACGCGCCGATCAGCGACTCCCTCCTCGGTAAGCTGCGAAGAGACATCCTGACGGGGGTGTTCACGCCGGGGCAGAAACTGACGGAGCAGGAACTTTGCAAGCGTTACGACATCAGCAGGACCCCGGTGAGGGAAGCCCTTCGCCAGCTTGAAGCGGACGGTCTGGTGGAGATGGTCCTCAACAGAGGCGCCTTCGTGGTAGGCATGAGCGACCAGGACTACAGAGACCTTTTCGAGCTTCGCAAAATATGCGAGATCCAGGCGGTGAAGTGGGCCATAGACAGGATCACGGACGAGCAGATGGATGCGCTGGAAGAGACCTTTGAGTTCATGGAGTTCTACACTTTGCGAAACGACATCGACAAGATGCTCACCATAAACAGCGGATTCCACCAGGTGATCTACGAGGCGGCGAACAACAGGCAGCTCCAAAAGCTGCTGGCCTCCTACCAGAGCATATGCAAATACAAAAGTGCCGACGCTGTCTACGACGACGACTACCTCCAGCAGGTGCTGGAGGAGCACCGAGGCATCTTCAAAGCCTTCGTGGACAAAGATGTGAAGGCCGGCGCCCAGGCCATGGAGCGCCACATGAACAGAACAAAGGAGCGCCGCTGCGGCAGCGTATAGAAGTTCACAGCAAACAAACATCTGTTCTTGAACACACGTTCCCGGGATGGTATAATAGTCCTGTGGAGGTGCGTCATGAGTGGTTCGATGGACGTGATAATGGACAAACTGAAGATCCTTGCAGACAGCGCGAAGTACGATGTTTCCTGCTCCAGCAGCGGCGTGGGCCGTGCAAGCAGCGGGGCCATCGGAAGCACGACGGCGGCAGGACTTTGCCATACCTGGTCCGCCGACGGAAGGTGCGTATCCCTTCTCAAGGTGCTGTTTTCCAACAACTGCGTCTACAACTGCGAGTACTGCGTGAACAGGCGGGAGAACGATTTCCCACGGGCATCCTTTGAGCCGGAGGAACTGGCGAAGCTCACCATCGAGTTCTACAGAAGGAACTACATCGAGGGGCTGTTTATCAGTTCTGCGGTGGAGGTGTCCCCGGACTACACGGCGGAGAGGATCCTGAAGGCGATCCGGATCCTGCGCTACGAGTATAGGTTCACAGGGTACATCCACGCCAAGATCATCCCGGGAGTATCGAAGGAACTGCTCCACGAGATCGGGATGGTGGCGGACAGACTCAGCGTCAACATCGAGATGCCCAACGCAGAGAGCCTGAGCATGCTGGCGCCGCAGAAGAAGCCGAAGCAGATCTTCGCGCCCATGAAGCAGATCACCAATACTCTCATCGAGAGGGGCGCTTTGGTGGGACCGGGAAATATGTTCAAGGGTCAGAACCTCAACACACCGGCCCATATGCTGGGACCGGACAAACTCACATACGAGAATGCGCTGGTGCCTTTTGGCAGGAAGCACGACGGCACCGCCTTTGCACCTGCGGGACAGACCACCCAGATGATCATCGGTGCGGCGGGGGAGAGCGACGCCCAGATCCTTACCACCAGCGAGAACCTTTATAAGACGTTCAAGATGAAGAGGGTCTACTATTCGGCCTACATCCCCGTGGTGGACTCGCCGAAACTTCCGGATCTGACAGGGGCGCCGCCTCTGAAGCGGGAGCACAGAGTGTATCAGGCGGACTGGCTCCTGCGGTTCTACGGATTCACCGTCGACGAACTTTTCAGGGGGCCGGGGGACAATCTGGATCCCGACCTGGACCCGAAGGTGACCTGGGCTCTTCGAAACCTGGACCTGTTCCCTGTTGAAGTCAACAGGGCGTCCTATGCCGAGCTCATGCGGGTGCCGGGCATCGGTGCTGTGACGGCAAGGCGTATCATCAGGGCCAGGAAGATGAGTTCCGTGGGCTTCGATGAATTGAAAAAGATGGGCGTGGTGCTTAAGAGAGCGCGTTATTTCATCACGTGCAGGGGCAAGTACACCGGAGACCGGGAGTTCCTGCCGGAGACGTTGCGCTCGGCCATACTGGGCATGGAGAACGGCGTCCAGCTGTCCATGTTCGACTCCAACTGGAAGAGCCTGGAGCAGGGCGCTGCCATGGAGAAGCTCTGCGAATCGGGGGTGATCTGATGGATTACCTGTACGACGGAAGTTTCTCAGGACTGCTCACCTGCATCTATCATCATTACTATACCGGCAAGGCCACGGGCATATATACGAGCGACAGCTATCAGATGAACATGCTCTCGGAGGCCATGACGGTGGAGACGGAGCAGGATAAGGCGGACCGGGTCTACGATGCCCTGGAGGAGAAGGTGTCTCACTATGCCGTGCGGTGCATTTACAAGACGTTCCTTTCCTCTGTTCCGGACAAAGAAATGAAGATCCTTCGCTTCGTCGTGATGGGCTTTCGCGTGGGACCCGGCATCACGTTGATGCACGGCAATGACATTGCAGAGGGGGTCCTGGGCGCGGTGAGAGCCGTGAGCAACGAGACGGAGAAGATGAGGCAGTTCGTCAGATTCGCCCAGCTTGCCGGCGGCATCATGTACGGACGCATCGAGCCGGACCACGATGTGACGGAACTGCTTTGGCATCATTTCACGGAGCGGTTCAGTTTCCAGCCCTTCATCATCCACGATGTGGGAAGGGACAAGGCGCTGGTAGCCTACGGCCGCCAGTGGTACATAACGGATTTTACAGATGAGGACCTTCCGGAGTATACTGAAGAAGAAATGGATTATCAGGAACTCTGGAAGGATTACTTCGATAATATTGCGATCAAACAGAGAATCAACCCCACCTGCCAGAGAAACAACGTACCGATGAAGTACCGCAAGCATCTGGTAGAGTTCCAAAGGGTGAAGTGAAGATCAGGAGGTGAGAGAATGGATCCAAGAGTCAAAGAGATCATTGACAGGAGCAAGCACGTCGTATTCTTCGGAGGAGCGGGCGTTTCCACAGAGAGCAACATCCCGGACTTCCGTTCCGAGTCAGGCCTTTATCAGGCGATGAACGAGTACGGCCATTCGCCGGAGACCATGCTCAGCAGGAGTTTCTTCGACAGGCACACGGAGACCTTCTTCGATTACTACAAGAAGAACCTCATTTACCAGGATGCCAAGCCGAACAAGGCCCATCTGGCCCTGGCGAAATTGGAGGAAGAGGGCAAGCTCATCGGCATCGTGACACAGAATATCGACGGCCTGCATCAGAAGGCCGGAAACAAGTTGGTCTACGAACTCCACGGATCGACGCTGAGGAACAACTGCATGGACTGCGGCAAGTTCTACGACCTGGACTTCATCATGGATGAAGCCAACTGTGAGAACGGCATCCCGAAGTGCCCTGTATGCGGAGGCATCATCAAGCCGGATGTGGTACTCTACGAGGAAGCACTGGACGATACGGTCATCAGAGGGGCCGTGGACGCCATCGCCAAGGCCGACACCCTGATCGTGGGAGGCACGTCGCTAGTGGTATATCCTGCGGCGGGACTGATCCATTACTTCCGCGGCAAGGACCTCATCCTGATCAATAAGAGCAGCACCCAGGCCGATAAGGAGGCGACCCTCGTCATCCACGATTCCATCGGCAAAGTTTTGGGAGATTAGTACACCAAAAGCAGCCATAAACGGCTGCTTTTATGATATAATACTCGGGTGAATCTGCCCTGTAGCAGAATGAGACTTATTGGCTGTTAGGAGACCGGATAGATATGAACATATTGGTAGCAAATGATGACGGCATAGATGCTCGCGGGATAAAGGAACTGGTGGCGACGCTTTCGACGGTGGCGGATGTGTACGTGTTCGCACCGGACGGACAGAGGAGCGCCTTCAGCCATTCCATCACTACGGGTCGTAAGATCACCGGTGTGCGCGCGGAGTTTCCGGGAGCGAAACTGGCATACGCCCTTTCGGGGACGCCGGCGGACTGCGTGAAGCTGGGATGCAGGTTCCTTAGAGCAAGGGGCATCCGGGTGGATATGGTCTATGCGGGGATCAACCACGGAAGCAATCTCGGGACGGATACGATCTATTCCGGGACAGTGGGTGCTGCCGTGGAGGGCAATATCTGCGGCGTTCCTGCAGTGGCGGTGTCGGTGGGCAGCCACCAGGCAACGCATTTTGACTATGCCTGTGAGCTGGCGCTGAGCACCTTGGAGAAAGCGGCAGACAAGATCGGCCCAGATACGGTGATCAATATCAACGTGCCGGATCTTCCGAAGGAAGAGGTGAAGGGCGTCAGATACACGGCCCTGGGAGACAGAGACTACAACGAATCCTTCTCTGCGGAACAGGCGATGAAGGACACCATCGAATACGAGTACAGCGGAGCGCCTCTGATGTACGAGGGACTGCCTGACGTTCTTGATGTGATCTCACACCAGAAAGGATACGCCACCATCACTCCTTTGCAGAGGGACATGACGTATTACGGCAAGATGGAAGATCTGAGAAACTGGGGGATAGACGAGTAACCGATGGGGATTTTCGCGAATAAGATATCGATAGATGACAAGGAGAGACTGGCTGGGTATTTTGACAGCTTCCGATATCTGTGCTCAGGCACATCCTTTTCGTCTCTATACATGTGGAGGAACGTCAACGAGTTCACCTGGGAAATCATCGGCGACTACCTTTGTATCGAAGGTCTTTCCCATCTGGAACTTGAGGAGGACCGGGAAGTCCACTTCATGATGCCGCCGATGACCGAGACGGGAAGTTACGATGAGGAGGCGCTGGCAGAGACGATACGGCTCGCCCGGGAAAAGTTCGAGCGGGCAGGCGTCCCGTTTACCATCAGGCTGGTGCCAGGGCACATGCTGGAGATGATCCGGCGGGCAAGCCCGGGAATGACTTTTGAGGAAGACCGGCCGAATTACGATTATATATATGAGACGGATAGTTTCTTAGAGTACAGGGGACGTAAGCTCCATTCCAAGAAGAACCACCTGAACTATTTTCTGAAGAACTACGACTGGCAGCTCGAATCTCTGCGGCCGGAGATGACCGATGAGATCATGGCCTTCATCCGGCGTTTCAACAGGGACAAGGACATCCCACCCGAAGAGATGAAATTTCTCATCATGGAGGAGGACGCCATGGAGGATGCCCTGCGAAGCATGGACCGGCTGGGCTGCATCGGCTGCATCATACGCATCGACGGGAAGATCGAAGCGCTGGCCTTCGGCGGATGGCTCGGGAACGACACCATCGTGGAGCATATCGAGAAGGCGAACCACCGATTCAGGGGACTCTACCAGCTGGTACTGAGAGAATTCTCCCGGATGGCTCTCGACAGGGGAGCGGGATTCATAAACAGAGAAGAAGACATGGATCTTGATAATTTAAGGAAGATGAAATCATCATACCATCCGTGTTTATTATTAGATAAGTATATAGGCGAGATCGATACATAAGGAGGATCATAATGGCCGACGCATATGAAAACAACAATTTCATCCACAATGCCATCGACAAGGATCTGGAAGAAGGCAATTGTTATGAGGATATCCTGACGAGATTCCCACCGGAACCGAACGGATATCTCCACATCGGACATGCCAAGAGCATATGCCTGAACTTCACCACCGCTGCGAAGTACGGTGGCAAGTGCAACCTCAGATACGATGACACGAACCCGGTCAAAGAAGACATGGAGTACGTCAACTCCATCGAGGAAGACGTCAAATGGCTGGGGTTCACATGGGCCAACAGGCTCTGGGCTTCCGACTACTTCGATGAGATGTACGAATGTGCAGTGAAGCTCATCAAGGACGGCAAAGCATACGTATGCGATCTCACTCCTGAGCAGATCAAAGAGTACCGCGGTACGCTCAAAGAACCGGGCAAGGAGAGTCCTTACAGAAACAGGAGCGTCGAAGAGAACCTCGCGCTCTTTGAAGATATGAAAGCCGGCAAGTACGCAGACGGCGAGAAAGTTTTGCGCGCGAAGATCGATATGGCATCCCCGAACATCAACATGAGGGACCCGATCATCTATCGTATCGCCCACGCGACACATCACAACACGGGAGATAAATGGTGCATCTATCCGATGTACGACTTCGCTCATCCGATCGAGGACGCCATCGAGAAGATCACTCACTCCATCTGCACCCTGGAATTCGAGGATCACAGACCTCTCTATGACTGGGTGCTGGAGGCTGTAGGCAAGTGGGAGAAGCCGCCGAGGCAGATCGAGTTCGCCCGCCTGAACCTGACCAATACCATCATGAGCAAGAGATACCTGAAGGCTCTCGTGGACGACGGTATCGTGGACGGCTGGGATGATCCGAGAATGCCGACCATCGCAGGCATCAGAAGAAGAGGATACACGCCGGAAGCAGTAAGGGATTTCTGCGAGAGGATCGGCGTGGCCAAGGCCAACAGTACCGTTGAAGCGGATCTGCTGGATGCTTGCGTCAGAGAAGATCTGAAGACGAAGGTGGAGAACCGCAACGTCGTTGAGAACCCGATCAAGATCGTCATCACGAACTATCCGGAAGACAAGACGGAGATGATGGAGATCGAGAACAGCAGAGAAGTGCCGGAGATGGGCAACAGAGAGATCCCGTTCAGCCGCGAGCTTTATGTGGACGGCGAAGACTTCATGGAAGTTACTGTGAAGAAGTACTTCAGACTCTTCC
>CAMOWO010000029.1 GCA_946628525.1 uncultured Bacillota bacterium
AGTGCAGAAAGGATCTGAACAGTCAGCTCAACGAGCTGGATATCGATTATTCGGATGCCGTCGCTGACGAGGAGCCTACATCCGGTTCAGGATACCTTACGTATGAGGACATCAAATAATGAGCAACACTATCGTGATATTATGTGCGGCGGTACCGGCGTGCATCATGATCATCCTCACGGTGATCCTGCTCATCAGACTTTCTCAGTCCCAGCAGAGAGAAAGGGAGCGGACCCAGCGGGAAATGCGATATGAGATCGACAGGTCGAGACAGGAAACGGTAAGCGCTGTCCAGAGCAGCATCCAGAACTTCTCTCAGGTCATTGCGCAGAACCAGAAGGATTCCGCCATCATACAGGGACGAAGGATCGCCGAGATGAACCGGCAGATCAATGACAGCCTGCAGCAGGTGAGCAAGGGCCTCGGTCAGATGCAGGGCCTGGCGCAGGATGTGGGGGACCTTCAGAAGCTCCTCAGCAATGTCAAGACCAGAGGCATGATCGGAGAAGTGCAGCTGGGGGCCATCCTGGAACAGATCCTGGCGCCGGAGCAGTACGACGAAAACGTGGCCGTCACCGGAACATCTGAGCGGGTGGAATTCGCCGTCCGGTTCCCGGGACAGGGAGACGACTTCGTGTACCTTCCCATCGATTCCAAGTTTCCCGCAGATGCCTACACGAAACTTCAGAACGCATACGAGACCGGGGACAAGCGGATCATCAAGGCGGCCAAGGACAATATGCGGAATGCCGTGATCAAAGCGGCGAGAGATATCAAGACGAAGTACGTCATGCCGCCGATGACGACGGAATTCGGGATCATGTTTCTCCCTTTTGAGGGGCTCTATGCAGAAGTGCTGAGGATGGACCTGGTGGAGAGACTCCAGAACGAATTCAAGGTCACCGTTGCAGGCCCCACGACCATGGCGGCCATGCTGAACAGCTTCCAGATGGGATTCCGGTCCCTGGCGCTGCAGAAGCAGTCCGGGCAGGTGTGGGAAACCCTGACGAAGGCCAGGACGGAGTTCGGTAAATTCGCTGAAGTTCTGGGCAAGACACAGGACAGGCTGGATCAGGCACAGGCAGAACTAGAAAAACTTGTAGGGCAGCGGACGAGAAGCATCCAGAGAGCGCTGGAGAACGTGGACAAGCTTCACGAGGATCCTGCCCATGAGGAACAAAAATGAGTATATACGCTATAGGTGATCTTCACCTTGCCACATCTCCCGATATAGATAAACCGATGGACGGCTTCGGGCCTCTCTGGGTGGACCACACCTTGCGGTTCCAGAAGTACTGGAAAGAGATGATCGGCCCGGAGGATACGGTGATCGTTCCCGGAGATATCTCCTGGGGGCTCCGCTACGATGAGGCGCTTCCCGATCTTCAGCTCATTGACGGGCTTCCGGGAAAGAAGATCTTCGTCAAGGGCAATCACGACTTGTGGTGGACATCCATCACGAAGCTGAACAAAGCCTTCGAGACCATAACATTTCTCCAGAACGATTGTATATATTGTGAGGGGATCTATATATGCGGCAGCAGAGGATGGATCACACCGGACAACGATGACTTCACACAGTCCGACGATGTGGTCTACAAGAGAGAACTGCTGCGCATGAAGATGTCACTCGATGCGGCGGCGGAAAGACAGAAGGAAGTCCCCGGAGAGATCCTGGGAGTCATGCATTTTCCGCCGGTATCAAAAAAATCGTCGTTTTCAGGCTTCCAACAGTTGTTTATGGACCGTGGGGTCAAAAAAGCGATCTACGGCCACGTACACGGCGAAGAGGGCTTCAAAACGGCCATCCAGGGTCCGTACCACGGTACGGAATACCATCTTGTGTCCCTGGATTACCTGAGATGCATTCCTTTTAAGGTAAAGTAGGAGGGGATCAGTATCAATACTTTAGATATCATAACGAAAAAAAGAAACGGCGGTGTCCTGACAGATGAAGAGATCGCCTATCTCATAAACGGATTCACGCAAGGCCAGATCCCGGACTACCAGATGTCCGCGTTCCTGATGGCCGTATACTTCAAAGGCATGTCAAAAGAAGAAACGGTCTGCCTGACGAAGGTGATGCGTGATTCCGGTGATGTGGCGGACCTTACCGGGATCTCCGGCATCAAGGTGGACAAGCACAGCACCGGCGGAGTGGGGGACAAGACGACCCTCATCGTCGCCCCGGCAGCGGCAGCATGCGGCGTTCCCATCGCCAAGATGAGCGGACGTGGCCTGGGCTTCACCGGCGGCACGGTGGATAAGCTGGAAGCCATCCCGGGATATAAGACATCCCTTGAGCGCGAGGAATTCACGAATCAGGTAAACGACGTGGGGATCGCCCTCATCGGACAGACGGGACACATCGCCCCGGCAGACAAGAAGATCTACGCGCTGCGGGACGTGACGGCTACCGTGGAGAACCTGAGCCTCATTACTTCCAGCATCATGAGCAAAAAACTCGCGTCCGGTTCCGACGCCATCGTTTTGGATGTAAAGTGCGGGCGTGGCGCGTTCATGAAGGACGAAGCGTCGGCCGCAGAGCTCGCCGCTCTCATGGTGGAGATCGGGAATGCGGCAGGCAAGAAGACCATGGCGCTCATCACGGATATGGACCAGCCTCTTGGGAACGCCGTCGGCAATACTTTGGAAGTCATCGAAGCCATAGAGACCCTGAAGGGGAAGGGTCCTTCGGACATCACGGAGCTGAGCATCGAGCTGGCGGCCATGATGATCTTTGCAGGTGAGAAGGCTTCGGATCTTGACGAAGCCAGGAAGATGGCAAAAGAAGCGGTGACGGGAGGCGCAGGACTTGATAAACTCCGGGCTCTCATCGAAGCCCAGGGCGGAGACAGCAGCGTCATCGATGATTATTCACTCCTTCCGCAGTGCGACAAAGTATATGAGGTCAAAGCGGAAGAGGAGGGATACATCACCCAGATCGATGCCATGGGGATCGGCATCGCCTCACAGCATACAGGCGCCGGCAGAGCAAGAAAAGAAGACGACATCGACCCGGGCGCCGGCATCGTACTCAAGGTGAAAGTCGGCAGCATGGTGAGGAAGGGAGATGTATTGGCTCTCGTGTACACGAACAGAGATCCGGGACAGATCGTAGACGAAGTCAGCGGGGCTATAAGGATCTCAAAAGAGAAAATAAAAAATCATAGTTTGATTAAACGGTGTGTTTTGTAGTATATTGTAATAGCAGACATAAATCATATTATTACATATGACATATGATAAAATAGCAACCACGGGGGTAATATATGAACATCAAGAGAACGAGAGAAGCAATTTTGGACAGCGCCATTGAGATCTTCAATGAGAAGCGAACATCAAAGGTCAGCACAGTGCAGATCGCAGATTATATGGGCATCAGTCCCGGAAATCTGTATTACTATTTCCATAACAAGGAAGATATCGTAAGGTGTATCTGGCATGAGAGGATCATGAAGGACCTCGAAGAGACGAAGAACCATCCGCTGGAGTTATCCAAGGGACAGGATATCGTTACGATGCTGAACGTGCTCATCGATCACATAAGCAATTTCTACTTTTTCTATTCAGAAATCTCCACGCTGCTCCACAACGACTCGCTGCTGCAGGAAGAAATGGACGAAGTGAAGAAGACGAACCTGCAGGAACTCTACGGTTTCATCAAGAGGATCTCCGATGACGGACTCCTCGAGCTCAAAGATGAGGAGGAGATGCTCCTTGCGTCCGATATGATCTATTCTATGATCTGCAAGGCATTCTGCGGCAACTTTACGTACTGTGTCGAACTTACGGAAAAGAAAGAGATGAAGGAACTCTATCTCGTGAACATCCTCGAGATCATCAAGACGTACTGCACAGAGGCGTGCTGGGACGGCATCATGGAGGAACTGGCAAACGTGGATATCGACTACAACAAAAATGTACGTTTGCTCCGTGCACAGTTCTCATAAAAATAAAATCAAGAAATGAGAAAACAAGGCATCACCGGCAGGTGGTGCCTTTTATATGAAAGAGGGGAGAATCGTTGACATTTCAACGATTAATTGTTAGAATCTTAGTAAATTAATGGTAAAAATGAGGATATTTCATTAAGTTTACGGGAGTTAATTTATGTTAACTGGAAGCTGCTCCGGAGTGAAAAAAGTGATCTGCAGGATCACCATCGTGATGATGCTGGCCCTTGCCTTTACAGGCGTGGGGCTTTCGGGCGCTTCCTTTTCCTATGCCCTCGATAAGGTCGTTAAGGTCCAGGCCTCCAGTCTCATCCTGCGGTCCGGTGCGGGAACGTCGTATAAGAAGCTCACCAGCCTGCCGAAGGGCACGTGCAGAGTCGTGGCCGGAAGCAAGAAGGACAGCAAGGGCACGGTCTGGTACAAGGTCAGCTACGATTCCAAGACTGGATACATCAGTTCTGACTATGTAGACGTAATTTCATTATCGGTAACCAAGCTTTCGGGGCTCCAGGGGAAGATCTCCGCTTCCGGTAAATCCGTTGCCGCGAGAAATGGCCCCGGAACGATCTATACGAAAGTGTATTCCCTCAAGGACGGTACGAGTTTTACCATCACCGGCAAGGCAAAGGATGTCAATGGCCAGCTCTGGTACCGCTTCATCCGCAGCGGATCGGAAGTTTTCGTGTATTCCGGCAAGGTGAAGACCTCGAAGATCACAAAGTCATCTTCGACCACCAAGAGTTCCAGTTCATCTTCTTCGGCGACAAGTACGACAGCCTCGCTGAAGGGTACCGTGAACATCTCATCAGGTTCCCTGAACGTGCGCAGTGGTCCGGGAACGGAGTATGATGTCCTGGGGTCGCTGGCCAAGGGGAAGACCTTTACCATCAAAGGCCAGAAAAAATCTACGGCCGGTCTCGTCTGGTACTCGCTTGATTTCAGCGGCAAGACCGGGTATGTCGCTTCAAGCTACATCAAAACATCCACGGGGAGCGCATCCTCTTCCTCTACATCTGCGACAAAAGCAACGTCCACCACATCTTCCGGTTCAAAGTACACCATCGGTGTCGTCGATGGATCGTCGGTCAATGTCAGAAGCGGTGCGGGCGTTACCTATAAGAAACTGGGGCAGCTTTCGGACGGCTCCATCATAACGATCAATGGATCTGCCAAGGCCTCCAACGGTGTCAAGTGGTACAAGTTCAAGTACAACTCCAAGACAGCTTACATCTGCTCGTCCTACGTCATTGCGAAAACAGTAAAAACGGATGCGGCCTTCGAGAAGGAAATGACGAAACAGGGGTTCCCCGCAAGCTATAAACCGGGTCTGCGCCTGATCCACGCCATCCATCCGAAATGGAAGATCAAAGGATACAAGGTCGGGATCAGCTGGAGCACGGCTCTCAGCGCACAGACGAAGAGCCCCGGCATCAACGTGTTAGAAAGTTCGGAGCCGAAGTCCTACCGGTCAAAGGTGAAGGGTGCCTATAACTCCAAGACGAAGAAATGGACCATATTCGACGGCAGGTGGTACGCCGCCAGCAAGACGGTGGTAGCTCATTACATGGATCCGCGGAATTTCATAAACGAGAAGGGGATCTACCAGTTCATGACCCATAAGTATGATGCGTCCTCCCAGAACGCAGCTACCGTCAGGGCCGTTGTCAAAGGATCCTTCATGGAGACGAGAGCCACCGGCAACTCGAAATACCCGAAGTATCCGGAACTGATCAATGCCGCCGGTAAGGCATCCGATGTGAACCCGAACGTCATCGCCGCGATGATCTATCAGGAGCAGGGAAGCAGAGGCGCCAGCGGCCTGATCTCCGGCAAGTATTCCGGCTACAAAGGCTACTACAATTTCTTCAACATCGGCGCCTACACCACTTCCTCCATGTCAGCAGTACAGAGAGGCCTGTGGTATGCCAAGCAGTCCGGCAGTTACGGCAGGCCTTGGAACAGCGTCTATAAATCCATCACAGGCGGCGCTAAATTCTACGCCTCCAACTATGTGAATGCGAAGCAGGATACCTACTACTACAAAAAATTCAACGTGAAGAACGGTGCGTCGAGAATCGGCGTCCATCAGTATATGACGAAAGTCAGTGCAGCAGCAGAGGAAGGCAGGATCCTCCGCAAGGGCTTCAAAGAGAACATGTCCTATGCGGCGGTCATTGAGATCCCGATCTATAACAACATGCCGTCCTCTCCGGTGAAACTTCCATAAGAGGTGATAGCGATGATACTTACAAAAGATAGAACGATACGTTTCCTGCGGCCGCTGGTCTTCACCATGATCGCGGCGATGATCTTCGTGTATGGGGGAACCTGCGGCGCCTTTGCGGATGTCAATATCTCCGTGAAGGGAGCATCGGATCTCGAGAAGGGTGCCGGATATACGGTGACCGTCGTCTTTTCCGGTGATGATATCGGCAGGGTCGACGGGCAGGCTTCCTATGACACATCGAAGCTGAGCTACGTTTCCGGCGGGAGCAGCAACGGCGATAACGGCCTGATCGAGCTGAAGGGTGCCGGGACCGGTGAAGATATCAGTTTCAAGCTGAAGTTCAAAGCAGTGGGCTCCGGGAGCACGTCCATCGACATCACCACCAACGGGGTGTACGACCTTGAGGAGGAGATGATCGGCACGCCGTCATCCTCCCAGCAGGTGACCATCGCCGAGGAAGATGTGACCACGGAGACTTCTGCAGAGGAGACGTCGGAGACGGAAGAAAGTTCTGCCACGGAGGAATCTTCTCAGGCTGAAGAATCGGAGCCGGCAGATGAAAGCAGCGCAGATCAGAGCCACGGCCTTCCGGGCATACTCCTGATCCTGGCCGGCGTTGCAGCTGCCGCGCTGCTGGCGCTGATCATACTGATCATCGTCTCCCTTCACAAAAAGAAGAACAGATAGACGAAAGCCCATGGACATTTCTCCATGGGCCATTTTGATATATCAGATCTGAGCTTATTTCAGGTTTTCCGGGTTGAGTCCCTTGAGCTCATCGATGACGAAGAGACCGTCTTTGCGGATGAGCACGTCGTCGAAGTAGATCTCACCGCCGCCGTATTCAGGGCGCTGGATGTTCACCAGATCCCAGTGGATGGCGGATTTATTGCCGTTCGGAGCATCTTCATAGGAGGCGCCCGGTGTGAGGTGGAAACTTCCGCAGATCTTCTCATCGAACAGCGTATCCTTCATCGGGTCCAGGATGTACGGGTTCACACCCAAAGCAAACTCGCCGAAGTATCTCGCGCTGTCGTCGGTATCCAGAAGCTCGTTGATCCTCTTATCGTCGTTGCACTTCGCGTTTACGATCTTGCCGTCCTTTACCTCGAAGACGATGTTCTCATAGGTGAATCCCTGTTCTTCCGAAGGCGTGTTGTAGGAGATCACGCCGTTCATGGACTCCCGCACAGGAGCGGTGTATACTTCACCGTCCGGGATGTTGCATTCGCCGGCGCACTTGATGGCCGGGATCCCTTTGATGGAGAAGGTCAGGTCCGTTCCCGGGCCTTCGATGTGGACTTTGTCCGTTCTCTCCATGAGCTCGACCAAAGGATCCATGGCCTTGCTCATTTTGCTGTAGTCCAGGGTGCACACGTCGAAGTAGAAGTCCTCGAAGCGCTCGAGGCTC
>CAMOWO010000030.1 GCA_946628525.1 uncultured Bacillota bacterium
TGACGAAGACGGAGCATCGGGTGGATATCCTTGAGGACGAGAAGTTCAATCACAAAGATCACGAGAGCCAGAATCCCTGCGATGTAGAAGATCCAGCGCCAGTCGCCTTCCATCCCAAAGAGTGTCCGCCCTGCAAAGGTCGACAGTATCGTTCCACCCATGAAGAAGGTGAGGAGTCCGCCGCCGCCCCATCCGAGAGCAAGGGACAATCCGTATCCCATACCTCTGTTGACACGCGGTGTGTAGTCACGGACCATTGCCAGTGTCGGTGCGATGGTGAACATTCCGACCATTCCTGAGCAGAATCTTGCGATAAGGAATGACGGGATGTTCAGGCAGAGCATCTGGAAGATGTCGCAGATGACGTAGCCGAGAAGTCCCAGAAGGACCAGAGCCCTTCTTCCGATCTTATCCGCGATCGGCCCTGCCAGAGGGAAACCGCAGATCGTTCCAAGGGAAACGGATGACAGTACCCATGACATCGTGTTCGGGCTTGCGTTCAGGGAGTCTGCCAGACCGCCGGACATGGCGGATCCCATCAGACTTTCTTCCATTACGAGGAACATCATTCCGCCCAGAGCTGCGATGAGCATTGCATACATGAGTTTTGATTCAGGGAAATAGCCAAGATAATGTGATTTGATGAATTTGCCGGCACCTTCACCCTTCTGGTAAATACGAGGGCCGGTAAGAGTCGTTTTATTTTCCATATTCTTGATTCCTTTCTTGGTAATGATGCAAACAAGGTCTACCAAAGAATCTTACTCATATGTAAATGCTACGACCGTGCATAAAAATACTCCATAACCCGCCGGATATAATGTGAGCCGCTGAGGACTAAAGGCCATGACTAAGAGGTATAGCCAAAATCTTCACTACGTGGTATCGAAAGGGCGAATACACCATAAAGTATTGAAAATATATCGCATTACGGATATAATGTGGGAAACAGACTATGACTTAGGAGGAAGGGACATGAAAATAGAAGAGATGATAGCAAGAAAGAGGGAACTGGGATACACGAATGAACGAATCGCAGAATTATCGGGAGTGCCGCTGGGGACTGTCCAGAAAATAATGAGTGGACAGACGAAAGCGCCTCGTTACGATACGATACAGGCACTGGAGAATGTTCTGGGAGAAAACTTTGCAATGAGAGAAGAAGCCTTTGCATATAATGCCTCAGGATTTGCCGGCGCCGGGAAGCCAACGGGAATGTCCGGCAAGGAGCAGGGCGGATATACTTTGGAAGATTATTATGGGCTGCCGGAAGACAAACGTGTAGAGCTCATCGATGGTGTGATCTATGATATGTCATCGCCAAGTGATGTGCATCAACAGATCGTAGGGTTTCTCAATTTCAAATTCTGGGGATTCATCGAGAGCGGAGAAGGCGAGTGCACCGTTTATATGGCACCTACAGATGTGCGTCTCGACATGGATGATAAGACGATGGTCCAGCCGGACCTTCTCGTGCAGTGCAGCAGCAAGGGCAGAGATCCCAGACGTATTGAAGGGGCTCCGGACCTTGTCGTGGAAGTGCTGTCTCCTTCTACAAGACGCAAGGATCTGCTGCTCAAGACCATGAAGTATGGTCAGGCGGGAGTCCGGGAATACTGGATCATAGACCCGAGGGATAAGCGTGTGATCGTATATGATTTTGAGCATGAGGATACCGTTAATACGTATACATTTGAAGACGAAGTCCCTGTAACCATATATGATGGGGAGCTGAGGATCGATTTCAAAGAACTGACAGCGCATCTTGAGAAACATCAAATAGAAGGGTGGGCATAAGTACAAACCACGCCTAATGTATATTGTATTCATTTTCGCACAAAGATACCGTTTGAAACCATTTGAAACCAGATTGTTATTCTAATACAAGCATCATTGTTAACAGGAGGGAAGAGAAGTATGGAAACACTAAACAATCTAGTTTTGACGGTACAGCATTATCTGGCTGACTACATCCTGATCATCGCCCTTGTTGGAGGCGGTATCTGGTTCTCAAGCAGATTGGGATTCATCCAGGTCAAGGGTGTGTTCACCGGTCTGAGGATGATGTTCGGCGGACTCTTTGGGAAAAAGGAGAGCGCAGACAAAGAAGGAATGTCATCGTTCCAGGCACTGGCTACAGCAATCGCTGCCCAGGTAGGTACTGGTAACATCGCAGGAGCTGCTACAGCAATCGCCATCGGAGGTCCGGGAGCGATCTTCTGGATGTGGTGCGCAGCATTCCTGGGAATGGCGACGATCTTCGGTGAAGCTACCATGGCTCAGAAGTATAAAATCATTGGAGAAGACGGAGAAGTTACAGGTGGTCCTGTTTACTACATCCGCGCCGCATTCAAGGGCACCGTCGGTAAGGTGCTGGCAGGATGCTTTGCAGTACTGCTGATCATGGCTCTGGGATGCATCGGTAACGGTGTACAGGCAAACTCCATCGCAGCTGCATGGAACCAGGCGTTCGGTATCCCTACATGGGTAATGGGTATCGCGATCGCATGCGCAGCACTCTTCGTATTCATGGGTGGTATGACAAGAATCGCGAAGGTAACAGAGACGGTAGTGCCGATCATGGCTGCATTCTACATCCTTGGTTCACTCGTTGTTATCTGCGCGAACTTTGACCAGATCCCACACGCATTCTACGCGATCGTCGTTGGTGCTTTCAGCCCGCAGTCCGTTGGCGGCGGTGCAGCTGGTGCTACGATCAAGCTGGCTCTGACAAAAGGTATCGCAAGAGGCCTCTTCTCAAACGAAGCCGGTATGGGATCCACTCCTCACGCTCACGCTGTAGCGAAGGTAGATCACCCGGTACAGCAGGGCTACATGGCAATGGCAGGTGTATTCATCGATACATTCGTTATCCTGAACCTCACTGCATTCGTCATCATCACGACAGGAGCTCTTTCAAGCGGACAGACAGGCGCTGCACTGAGCCAGTTCGCATTCTCAACACTTTACGGTAAGGCAGGAGACATCTTCATCGCGATCTGCATGCTGTTCTTCGCATTCAGTACGATCATCGGATGGTACTTCTTCGGACTTGCTAACGTTAAGTATCTGTTCGGAACAAAGGCGATCAGGCCGTATCAGATTGTTGTAGCGATCTGCGTATTCCTGGCATCATGCGTACAGGTAGACCTGATCTGGAACATGGCAGACTGCTTCAACTCCATGATGGTACTGCCGAACATTATCGCACTGTTCGCACTCAGCGGAGTGATCGTAGAGACGAAGAAAGACTACAAAGAGAATTTCTTAAGACTTAAGAATCACGACTAGAAAAAATAAAACAGGCTAAAAGAATTTCACATTCATTCTTTACAAGCATATATCAGGGCAGTCAGAAACAGACGTATTTTGACGACACCATGGACATCTGACTTGCCCTGGATATAATTCATCTCAGCACGGACCTGATCAAATCCGAATAAGGACGTAGCATATCTGTTGAAAACGTCATTCGAGTAATCCTCAAGCCCCATGTTGGCCAGATTTACAAGGCCCAGGGCAGTGGTCCTCCGGATCCTCTGTTCCATGGATTTAGGAGCATCAGAAAAAATGGCGCAGATGTCCTTGAGGGATTTTTCCTTCAGGTCTTTTTCATTGTACATATAGTATTCGCAGATCTGGATGATATCGTCAGAGCCGCGCTGCCCAAGTATGCCAATGGTCGACAGGATGTTTCGCAGGCGGCGTGAATATTCTGCCGTCTTGCTGTCCTGCGTTTCGGCATCATCCTTTGAAACGGCATCCACCGCAGGAGAGATCAGCTTCGAGACCTGTGTCATGGTCCTGGAGAGCTGCAGATTCTCGTACACATTGCGGATCACGTTCACGACTTCAACACTGTTCACCGGCTTTTGGATAAAAAATTTCACGCCGGCATTATAGGCGTCCGCCAGCATGTGCTTATCGGACACCTGAGAGAGCATCACGTAGGCCGCATCCGGGTATACGAGGCTGGCCTGGCGTACGAAGGAAACGCCGTCAAGCTCCGGCATGAGAAGGTCCACGAGCACCACATCGGGTCTCGCTTCTTTGATATCATGCAAAGCTTCCTGCGGGTCGGTGAAAGAGCCGCAAACGGCTCCGACACCGGTTTTTTTGATGATCCTCGTGAGCAGGTCTATAACGGATTTATCGTCATCCAGTAACAGTATTCTTATCATTTGCATTCTCCATAAAGTTCGTTTTCGGTACAGCGATTTCAAAAGTAGTCCCGTTCCCATCCGAGTGCAGATCGATCGTTCCCTGCAAGGTATTCGTGACGATGTCGTGGACGATAGCGAGGCCAAGACCTCGGCCTACGACGCCTGTCTCATAATCGATCTTCGTGGAATATCCCGGCTGGAAGATGTGCTCTGTGATATCAGGGGAGACACCGGGTCCGTTGTCGCTTACGGTAAAAAGGTATGATTCCGCGTCTTTTCGCCCCGTTATATTGATCACCGGTTTTCTTGTCTTCTCCGGCGGCAGATCCTCAAAGGCTTCGATGGCGTTGGTCACAAGATTGTTGAAGACGGAGAGTATGATGTAAGGAGTGCCCGTATAGATCCCGTCCTCACAATCGATTCGGATCTCCGGGCCGCCATCCGCACTTTTGGTTTTATTCATATGGGCGTCCCCGATGAGCATGAGAAGATGATTCACGTCGATGCCTCTGCCGGGTGGCTCGGCATCGATCACATCGCGTATGCCGCGGACGATCATGTAGTATTCCTTCTTTACTTCGTGGACATCCTTTGAGATGTTCAGGGCAGAGCGGACGAGTTCTCTTGGTGCCCCGGCCTTATCCAGTTCGTTATAGAGGTCATAGGCTTCCGTCATGATCTGCTCGACGGCAAGGGAGCCTTTCTCCAGCCATGCCACTTCTCCCTGCAGGCGGGACATGAGGAGCATCATGTTCTGATACTGCTCGGCATTGGCGCGCTGCAGGAGCGTCAGCCTGTATTCATTGGCGATCACGAGCATGATGAGCAGTGCAGCGCTTCGGATCACAGCCACCACAGCAATGATGATGAGGATCCGGCCGTTGATACCGGCGCTTCCCAGTCGTATCATAAGCTCCAGAAAGTTCGAGAAGAAATCGATCCCGCATACGACCAGAGCGTACAGCGCCTGACCGATGGAACGCTCGGAGATTTTGAGCAGTCCCCATATGAGCAGTCCTGCCGTGAGATAGAATATGGTTTCGGGGTAGGAATGGAGGATGGAGGTGTGCAGCGTGTTTCCTCCGGCCAGTTCCGCG
The DNA here is from genome assembly GCA_946628525.1 of uncultured Bacillota bacterium. The sequence goes on from CAMOWO010000030.1 coordinate 5,261, forward strand.
ATGACGCGGGTAAAAAAGACGCCTGTATCCGCTAGGATGATCGTCAGGGGGATAGAGACAGTCTGAACAAGATATGCTGCCGTGGCCAGACAGCAGATGCCCATGGCAACTTTGAAGCCTTCGGCAAACAGATTCAGGTTCATCTGTGCGAAGGCGATGATCAGCAGACTGGCCAGCAGTGAGTGTTTGATTTTAATGGAGTATTGCATAGTTGTCGTTAAGACTCGATCTGACGCAGTTCCTCTACGCCGTCGAGAATGAGTTTCTCAAGGTGTGCAGCTAGTTCTTTTTCTTCTTTGCGGCTGATCCCGGCAGTCGGGATCGGTTCGTGGATCTTGATGTATACATCCGCACCGTGGAAGTATCCGTCCTGCTCCATCATCTTATACGTACCTTCGATGGAAACGGGAACGATAGGGACTCCGGGCTTTGTCGCCAGCTTCAGAGATCCGCGCATGAACGGATGAGGGTCTCCTCCCAGGCTTCTCGTACCTTCCGGGAAGATCACGAGGGAGAATCCCTGCTCGATGAGCTCGATGCCTTCCGTTATCGCGTCGAGCTGACCCCTCTTGTTGTCCCTGTCGATGAGGACGCTTCGGATCTCCGTGATGAATTTGCCGAAGAACGGCAGCTTCGACAGTTCCTGCTTCGCTACGAAAGCGAACTGATATTTATGGAACACCGCAAAATACGTGAAGATGTCTGCGTATCCCTGGTGGTTGCCCACCATAACAACAGGTCCTTCCTCCGGGATGTTCTCTTCACCGTAAACATGTATCCGTGAGCCCAGCCTCCGCATGATATCCGTGCCCCAGGATGAAGTCGCATTGAGGATGCAGCGGCGCTCTTCCTCCAGGTCGCCGGAAGCCCTGGCAGCCCGGATGGCCTTCATGTGTACCTTCTGCGGTCTGAGGCTGAACAGAAATTGTATTACAGGTTTGACATTCGCAATAATCTTCATGATCGTTCTCCTTTGTTACATTATAACAAAAACGTGCACGCCTGCCATATGAAATGATGTATAATGTAGAGGAGTTTCAACATACACAGGAGGACATAACAATGACAAAAGAACCGACACTGGTCATTATGGCGGCCGGTATGGGATCAAGATACGGCGGTCTCAAGCAGGTGGATAAGATCACGGAGACAGGAGAGATCATCATCGACTTCTCCCTCTACGATGCGATGCTGGCAGGCTTCAACAGAGCGATCTTCATCATCAGGGAAGAGCACAGAGACTTGTTCAGAGAGATCATCGACGAAAGAGCCGGGAGGTTCATGGACATAGAATACGCATATCAGAAACTGGATGATATCCCGGAGGGAAAAGAAGTCCCGGAGGATCGTCAGAAACCTTGGGGCACCGGTCATGCGGTGCTGGCCTGCAGGGACATGATCGACGGACCTTTTGCTGTGATCAACGCCGATGACTACTATGGACCCGGCGGATTCGCATCCATCTACGACTACCTGACCACCCACGAGGATAAGGACACGTACGCCTTTTGCATGGTGGGATACAAGTTGGAGAACACGGTGACCGAGAACGGCTCCGTCTCCCGGGGTGTGTGCTCTCTGGACGAGGAGGGCTACCTCACGGACGTTACGGAGCGGACGAAGATCATGGAGCACGAAGGGGCCATCTGCTACACGGAAGATGACGGGCAGACCTGGACGGCGCTTCCGGAGGGGACGCTGGTGTCCATGAATTTCTGGGGATTCACAGGGGCCATGATGGGAGAACTTGAAGCGGGCCTCACGGATTTCTTTGATACAAAGGTGCCGGCGGATCCCGTGAAGGCGGAGTATTATCTCCCGGCGGCTGCCGACAAACTGGTGAAAGAGGGAAAGGCGAAGGTGAAGGTCCTGAAGACTTCCGACAAGTGGTACGGCATCACGTATCCGGAGGACAAAGAGGACGTGACGAACGCGCTGGAGTCCCTCAAGGACAAGGGATATTACCCGGATAAACTTTGGAAGTAAGGGGCCTGCGGCAGATAAGAAGGCGCCGGAACCGTTGGAAATACACGCACATCGCCTAATTGCGATGAGAATTTGGAGGATAAGATGTTATCACAGGGAGAAGCAGTAAGAAAGCTTCAGGGGATCGTGGTCTCGGGACCGGATCAGATGAGCAAGGCGGAAGTGATCCTGGCGCTCATCGACAGCCCGGAGGAAGTCAAAGATCTCACAGAAGAGAAGATGGCGAAGTACAAGGCACTCTATGATGAGTACATGGCCATGGACGAACCCATCGAGATGTCAGCCGAGCTGGCCTACGATATCACAGAGGAAGCCAAGGC
>CAMOWO010000031.1 GCA_946628525.1 uncultured Bacillota bacterium
ATGACGGACTCATCCCTTGCGCACTCGGTGCAAGAGACACACTGAGAATGGAAGCAGCAATGCCGCTTTATGGACATGAGATGACAGACGATGTCACTCCGCTGGAGACTGGACTGAAGTTTGCCGTCAAGCTGAAGAAGGACGATTTCATCGGCAAGGCAGCAATGGAAGCGAAGGGAACTCCGATCAAGCGTATCGGCATGAAGGTAACCGGCCGCGGTATCGTTAGAGAAGAGATGCCTGTATCAAAGGACGGCAAGGTTATCGGACAGACAACATCAGGAACACATTGTCCGTTCCTGGGACAGGCAGTTGCTATGGCACTCGTTGATTCTGACAGCTGTCAGGTAGGCGATGCACTGCAGGTCGAAGTTAGAGGCAGAAAGGTAGATGTGGAAGTTATCCCACTGCCATTCTATAAAAGAGAAAAATAGTGCGAAGGAATCCAAAGGAGAGAGAACAATGGAAATCAGAGCAGAATTAAAGTACAGCAAGTCCCATGAATGGGTAAAAGAAGACGGCGATGTCGTTGTTATCGGTCTGACAGACTATGCACAGTCAGAACTGGGCGACCTGGTATTCGTTAACCTTCCTGAAGAAGGCGACGAAGTAACAGCTGGAGATGCTTTCGCAGATGTTGAATCCGTTAAGGCTGTTTCAGACGTTTATTCACCAGTATCAGGAACAGTTGCAGAAGTAAACGAAGAACTGATGGACGCTCCTGAATCCATCAACGAATCACCTTACGATGCATGGTTCATCAAGGTAAGCGATGTCAGCGAAACAGAAGAACTTCTGAGCGCAGAAGAGTACGAAGCATTTGTTGAGAGCGAGCAGGAATAACGTCAGAAGGGCGGTGTAACAATGGGAAGCTATGTACCTGGAACGAAACAGGAACAGCTGGCCATGCTTTCTGAGATCGGCCTTTCTTCCATGGACGACCTTTATGTGGACGTTCCCGAGGATCTGAAACTTCAGAATGGTCTCGACCTGCCTGAAGGCAAATCCGAGATGGAAGTTGCGGCGCAGATCAAAGAACTGGCGAAGGCCAATAAAGTATATGACACTATTTTCCGTGGTGCAGGAGCCTACAGGCATTTCATCCCTGCAATGGTCGGAAACGTAGTGAACAAGGAGAGCCTGCAGACTGCCTACACACCATATCAGGCAGAGATCAGCCAGGGTATCCTCCAGTCCATCTTCGAGTATCAGACGATGATCTGTGAACTCACAGGAATGGACGTATCCAACGCATCCGTATACGACGGCGGTACTGCAGCTGCAGAAGCCGTTGCAATGTGCGTTGACCGTAAGAGAAAAAAGGCACTCGTATCCGCTACAGTACAGCCTTCCGTACTGGAAGTCATCAAGACTTACGCTTTCGGAAGCGGCACTGAGATCGTAGTTGTGCCTGAGAAGGACGGCGTGACAGATGCAGAAGCACTGGCACAGATGGCAGACAAAGAAACTGCATGCGTCCTCATCCAGAGCCCGAACTACTACGGAACACTGGAAGACGCTCAGAAACTGGGCGAGATCGCTCACGGCGTTGGTGCGAAGTACGTCATGAGCACGAACCCGATCTCACTGGGCATCCTCAAGACTCCGGCAGAATACGGTGCAGATATCGCCATCGGCGAAGGTCAGCCTCTGGGAATGCCGATCGCATTCGGCGGCCCTTACCTCGGATTCATGGCATCAACAAAGGCTATGATGCGTAAGCTCCCTGGAAGGATCGTTGGTGAGACGACAGACGACGACGGCAGACAGGCATTCGTGCTTACTTTGCAGGCAAGAGAGCAGCACATCAGACGTGAGAAAGCGTCCAGTAACATCTGCTCCAACCAGGCACTTTGCGCACTGACGGTAGGTGTGTACCTCACGACGATGGGCAAGGAAGGTCTGAAGGAAGTAGCTGTTCAGAGTGCATCAAAGGCTCACTACCTGGCAGGCAAGCTGGAAGAAGCAGGTCTCAAGGTAGTAAACGGCGGCGAATTCTTCCACGAATTCGTGACAGAGTCCGATAAGGATTCCGCAGCTGTTCTCGCAGCCCTCGACGCAGAAGGCATCCTGGGAGGACTTCCGCTTGACGGAAACAAGATCCTCTGGTGCTGCACTGAAGTCAACACGAAGGCTGAAATGGACAAAGTTGCACAGATCGTAAAGGAGGTGAAGTAGATGCTGGTATTTGAAAAGGGTGCACCGGGCAGAGGCATGCAGATCCTGCCTAAGTGCGACGTAGAAACAGTATCCTTCGGTGAAGACGTGTCAAGAGCACAGGCACCGAGACTTCCTGAAATGTCAGAGAGCGAAGTGAGCAGACATTACTCCGATATCGCCAGAAGATGCCACGGCGTCAACGACGGTTTCTATCCACTGGGATCCTGTACGATGAAGTACAACCCAAGGATCAACGAAGTAACTGCTTCGCTGCCTGGATTTACAGAGATCCACCCACTGCAGCCTGAGAGCACAGTGCAGGGATGTCTGAAGGCGATCAAAGATACAGAAGACGCTCTTTGCGCGATCACAGGTATGGATGCGATGACACTCCAGCCTGCAGCAGGAGCTCACGGAGAGTTCACAGGACTTCTCCTGATCAAAGCATATCATGAAGCAAGAGGAGACAAGAAGAGGACGAAGATCCTGGTTCCTGACTCCGCACACGGCACAAACCCTGCAAGTGCAGCAATGAACGGCTGCAGCGTCGTCAGCATCCCTTCCGATGAAGATGGATACGTTGACCTCGATGCGCTCAGAGCAGCAGCAGGTGATGACGTGGCAGGCCTCATGCTCACGAACCCTAACACAGTAGGTCTCTTCGACAAGAATATCAAAGAGATCACGAATATCATCCACGAGTGCGGCGGCCTCTGCTACTACGACGGCGCGAACCTCAATGCCATCATGGGCGTTGTTCGTCCTGGCGACATGGGATTCGACGTAGTACATCTGAATCTCCACAAGACATTCAGTACGCCTCACGGCGGCGGCGGTCCTGGTTCAGGCCCTGTAGGATGCAAAGAGAAGCTGGCTCAGTTCCTCCCATCCATCCTGGTAGAAGAAGATGCTGACGGTCTGCACATGGCGAAGGCATCAGAATCCATCGGAGAGATGAAGAACTTCTACGGCAACTTCCTGGTCGTCATCAAGGCCCTGACTTACATCGCTTCACTGGGAGCAGAAGGTCTCAAGGAAGCAAGCCAGAACGCAGTACTCAATGCGAACTACATGATGCACAAGCTCAAGAGCCACTACACGATGGCTTGCAAAGGCGTCTGCATGCATGAGTTCGTTATGGACATCGGTGACATCAAGGATGCGACAGGTGTATCGGCAATGGACATCGCCAAGGGTCTCCTGGACTACGGTATCCATCCGCCTACAATGTACTTCCCGCTCATCGTTCACGAAGCCCTCATGGTAGAGCCTACAGAGACAGAGACAAGAGAAACTCTGGATCACGCAGTAGACGTATTCATCGAGCTGGCTGAGAGAGCAAAGAGCGATCCTGAAGCGCTCCACAGTGCACCACATAACACAGTAATAGGCAGACCTGATGAAGTCAAAGCAGCTCGTCAGCCTGTGCTCAAATATGACTTTGCAGCGGAGTAAAGTATGATCAAAGAGATCAGTTATATCCAGACAGAGTGCACAGATCCTTATGAGAATCTGGCGCTTGAAGAAGCGCTCCTCGACGCCTGCAGGGAGGATGAATGCATCCTCTATCTGTGGCAGAACAGCAGGACCGTCGTCATCGGCAAGAACCAGAATCCATGGGCCGAATGCCTCGTGGATGCCCTTGAAGAAGACGGAGGCCATGTGGCCAGAAGGCTCAGCGGAGGCGGCGCAGTGTACCACGATACGGGGAACCTGAACTTCACTTTTCTTGTCAGGACGCCGAACTATGACCTGGACAAACAGCTTCAAGTAATAATTGATGCAGTGAATTCCCAAGGTATAGAAGCGGTTCGTTCGGGCAGAAACGACATTCTGGCAGAGGGCAGGAAGTTTTCGGGCAATGCCTTTTATACACATGGAGACAGATCCTATCACCACGGGACTTTGATGGTGGATGTGGACACATCGGTGCTGAGCCGTTACCTTACGGTGTCCGAATCCAAGTTGAAGTCGAAGGGCGTAGAGTCTGTCCGATCAAGGGTCACGAATCTCAAGGAACTCAACGAGGATATAACGATAGACTCTTTAAAAACGGCGCTTATCGAGGCGTTCGGTAAAGTCTATGGTTTGAAACCAAGGAAGAGAGAGAGAACAGACTTTTCCCATGAAGATCTTGATAAAAGAGCGAAGAGATTCGCTTCATGGGAATGGCTTTACGGGCGCAAAATCGATTTTCAGCATGAATTATCCGGAAGATCCGAGGCCGGGGAGATCACTCTCCGGCTGCGGGTCAGTTCCGGCGTGATCACGGACCTTCTGGTCTACAGCGATGCTATGGACCATGAGGCATCAGAAAAAATAACTCGGAAGCTGCGAGGGGCGAGATATTCGGGAGACGTACTCCAGCGAGCCTTTGCAGCACTTGGAGAATGATATGGCAGAGAAATATAACGTAATAGTAATCGGCGCAGGCCCGGGCGGATACGTAGCAGCCATCAAGGCAGCAAGACTGGGTCAGAAGGTCGCCATCGTAGAAAACAGACGCGTAGGAGGCACTTGCCTCAACAGAGGATGCATCCCAACGAAAGCGATGCTCCACGCATCAGAGGTGTACCGCCATGCTTTGGAAGGCGGCAGCGTCGGCATCCACGCAGCAGACGTGACCTTTGACTATGGTGAGATCTGCGCGTACAGAGAAGACACCATCGATCAGCTGGTAGGCGGAGTAGAAGCACTGCTGAAGGCGAATGAAGTTGCACAGTACCACGGCACAGGCAGACTCATGCCGGGCAAAGTGGTTGAGATAGATACAGAAGACGGCCCTGTGACCATCGAAGGCGAGAACATCATCATCGCCACAGGCTCCGTGCCTTCACTTCCGCCGATCCCGGGAACAGACCTGGAAGGCGTTGTGACCAGCGACGGCCTCTTCGCTATGGAAGAGATGCCGGAGAGCCTGATCATCATCGGCGGCGGCGTCATCGGAACAGAGTTTGCAGAAGCACTCTCCGCTCTGGGCTGCAAGATCACCATCATCGAGGCACTGGCAAGACCGCTTGCGAACCTGGATAAGGAGATCTCCCAGAACATCCGCATGATCCTGAAAAAGCGCGGCGTGGATATCCACGTGTCCGCGATGGTCAACAAGATCGAAAAGACAGACGCGGGACTGCTTTGCACCTTCACGGAGAAGGATAAGGAGCAGACGGCAGAGGCCCAGATGATCCTTTGTGCGGCAGGACGCCGTGCGAATACGGAAGGCCTCATCGGCGAAGGTCTGGAGCTTGAGATGGAGCGCGGACGCATCATCGTAAACGACCGTCTGGAGACGTCCATCCCTGGTGTTTATGCCATCGGCGATGTGATCCCGGGCATCCAGCTGGCTCACGTGGCGGAGGCGGAAGGCATGTTCGTGGCAGAGCTCATCGCAGGAGAGGAACCGTCCATCAACCTGAACGTCGTTCCGAGCTGCGTCTACACGAATCCTGAGATCGGCTGCGCCGGCATGACGGAAGCAGAAGCAAAGGATGCGGGTCTGGAAGTGAACGTCGGCAAGTTCATCATGAGCGCCAACGGTAAATCCCTCATCGCAAAGGAAGAGCGCGGGTTCATCAAGGTGGTCGCTGATGCGCAGTCCGGCAAGATCCTGGGTGCTCAGCTCATGTGCGGCAGAGCAACAGATATGGTCGGTGAGTTCGTGACAGCCATCACAAACGAGATGACAGTAGAAGACATGCTCAAGGGCATGAGAGCGCATCCTACATACAACGAAGGCATCGGCGAGGCTCTGGAGGAGCTGGCCGGCGGAGCGATCCACGTAATGCCTAAGAAAAAGAAAAAGTAACATTTCATAGTGTTCATGAATCATAACCAGCGAAAGCCCGGAGGATGCCTTCGGGCTTTTCGCATGGGCGCAGATGGTCCGGGCCCGGCGCCTCGCCCGCAGCCGGCAGCGGAGGAAACCGGGAGAAAATGCAGAAAGTACTTGCAATGACTGCGCGGCTGTGTTATTCTCTTAATGCTGTGATAATCGAAGCAGTAATATGACTCGGGCACAAACCTGAGCAAGAAAGAGGTGAAAAGCATGAAGGAAGGAATCCATCCTAACTACCAGGAATGTAAAGTAACTTGCGCATGCGGTAACACATTTATGACAAGGTCAACTGAAGCTGAAATCAGAACTGACATTTGCTCAGCGTGCCATCCGTTCTTTACAGGCCAGCAGAAGTTCACTCAGCGTGGTGGACGTGTTGAGAAGTTTAAGAACAAGTACGGTCTTAAATAGTTTAGTTAAACTGCCGCTCTTCAGATCGAAGGGCGGTTTCTTGTCTTTATTGAGGAAATATGGATAATAAAAAGGTTGCAGTGCTCCTGATGTGCCTCGTGGTATGCCTCTGGGGCGGAGACTATACTGTGGCCAAGTCCCTGATGGATACCTACAGTTCCTACAACGTCCTGCTGTTCAAGTACGTAGCGGGCCTGGTGGGCCTTGGTATCGCAAGATTCACATTGGGGAGAGGGCACAAAACGGAAAAGAAAGATTACATCCCGTTTCTTGTCGTCACATTCTTCGGAGTAGTGATGTATTTAGTGTGCGACTATGCGGCACTGGATTATCTGCCGATCTCGACCATTACCATTGTCCTGGCCTTCGTGCCGGTGGTATCCATCCTGGCAGAGCGCATCATCTTCAAAAAGAAAATGACGGCGATGATCGTGATCGGCGTCATCGGCTCAGTAATTGGCGTAGCTATCGTCATCGGCACGGACTTCAGCACGATTTTCCACGGAAGCCTCATCGGATATGCGCTGGCTTTCGGTGCCGTGTTCTCATGGGTCATCTATAATTTCCTCATGGAACCACTCTCGAAGAAATATTCCCATTACACCATCGGATTCAATCAGGTGTTCTGCGCCCTGATCCTGCTCCTGCCGTTTCAGATCAGCAGCCCTCCGGATCTGACCTTGTTCCGGCCGGAGATGCTCGTAGGCGTTCTCTACCTCGGCTTTGGCAGCGCCATCGTGGGCTACATGGCCATGCCGATCGCCCTGCGAAACCTGGGACCGACGCCTTTTGGGATATTCTCGAACTTTCTGCCGATCACATCCGCAGCCTTTGCATGGATCTTCCTGGGACAGTCCATGACGATCTTGCAGATGATAGGCTGTGCCGTCGTCATATTCTTCTCCTGCCTCGTGATCATCGAAGTGGGGAAGAGGGACGCGGCAGCGGCATCGCTCGATAAAGAATAGAATCGCAAGTAAAAAAGCGCAAGCATTGTGCGCTTTTATTTTGCATATCTTTCTTCGTGCAGAAGGCCTATTTAAACATCGAAGTTGTAACATTATCCATGGATAATTGTTTTATCAATGTGATGCTGTTTTTTTATCAATGAATCGAGGTACA
>CAMOWO010000032.1 GCA_946628525.1 uncultured Bacillota bacterium
GCCAGGTGGAGAGCCCGAAGGACAGGATCCTGGTGGAAGCAGCAGTATTTGCGGACAAGGCCAATATCACGGAGGAACTGGTGCGTCTGGACAGCCACATGAAGCAGCTGAAGACGATCCTGACCGAGAGCAACGGCCCTGTAGGCAAGAAACTGGATTTCCTCGTCCAGGAGATGAACAGGGAGGCGAACACCATAGGCTCGAAGGCCAACGATATGGAGATCACATCCCTCATGCTGGAAACGAAGAGCGAGATCGAGAAGATCAGAGAGCAGGTCCAGAATATCGAGTAGGTATAGGAAGCCGCCGGCCGGCGGCTTTTTGCTTATTTTATTTTGCAATTGTGACATCAATAAGGATTTACGATGACGAATTTGAATGTAAATGCAGTTACGGTAAGCGGAACGGTCATGATCCTGACAGCTTTGCTGCTGCTCATACTTTGGCTCAGATACGGCAGGGATAAGAAACCTGTCATTACAGTGGAATTCAGGCCCCCTGATGATCTTGATCCAATGGAGATGGATTATTCCATTGGTTATCTTATTTCCGATAGAAGCTATTTCGCGATGGTGCTGTGGTGGGCCTCAAAAGGTTACGTAGAAATATATGATACGAAGAACAGCGCCGGTGCGAAACGCATGAAACCGCTGCCTGACAATGCACCCAAACATGAGAAAAAACTTTTTGAAACACTCTTTGAGGATGGCGACTACATAAGCTTCGCATCCATGCCGGGAAAACTCGATGAAGAATGGGAGGAAATGGTGGATATCATGGTGGAGGAGCACAGTGATATCTACGATGACAATGCAGATGTGGCCTGGTTCGCTTCATGGATACTGTTTCCTGCATCGGTGGTCGTTGCTCTTGGGATGGTACTGGATCTGAGTTTCGTGATCCGCTGGGGAGCAGCGATACTGATCGGATGCGCCATATTCGCCGGGTTGATCTGCGCGATCAACGGTACAGACGGATTCAGAACGAAAAGAGAAGTGTCAGATCTTCTGGTGGGAACGACTCTTATACTGGCAGGAGCATGTGCATCGGCCTATCTTCTGCATCAGTATTTCGGCGATCTAAGGTATGGATCTGTGTTTATGATCTGTTTCATCATCTCATCGATCTGTTCCGTTTTTATGACGAAACGCAGGAACAGTGAGCAGTATGGTAGGATCCTCGGCTTCAAAAGCTTCATCAAAACGGCAGAGGTCAATAAACTCAGGGAGCTGTCCGATCTGGATCATCAGTACGGTCTTGAGATCCTGCCCTATGCCGTGCTCTTCGGGATGGGGACTTCATGGACCAGGAAATTTCAGAATGAACCATTGATGTATGATAAGGATACTCTTGTGGAAGAACTCGAACAGATCCTCCAGACTGAAGAAAAGCGGAAGAGAGCGCGGGACTGAACCGGCGGCTGAGAAATACAAACCCACAAAAACCAATTTACAAATCGCCGGAAGTGGTGTAAAATACCATGTTGGAATATAGGCAGAATCGGTAAAGCAACAACGATATCACTCTTTGGAAGAGAAAGGAACGCAGAAGCCGGAGGCTCTGCAAAGAGAATATGTTCAAGAATTACGAGGAAGCGAAACAGTACATCACCGGTAACGGCGTCAAGATGATCGACTTCATGATGATCGATCTGAACGGAAGATGGAGGCATCTGACGATCCCTGCCGACAGGTTCACGGAAGATACCATGAGAAACGGCATCGGATTTGACGGCAGCAACTACGGATTCGCACCGGTAGAGAAGAGCGATATGGTCTTCATACCAGATCTCACCAGTGCGTACATGGATCCTTTTATGGAGATCCCGACCATGTCCATGATCGGTGATGTGTATGTGATTTCATATCCGGATAACTACAGATTCGACCAGGACCCGAGAAACGTCGCAAAACGTGCAGAGGCATACCTCAAAGAGACGGGGATCGCCGATACGATCCTTCTGGGACCTGAGTACGAGTTCCACGTATTCGACCACGTCAGCTATTCATCCGAGCCGAACAGGTCGCACTTTACCATCGATGCGGAGCAGGCTGAGTGGAACAAGGGAAACGAAGATTTCAATCTGGGATATAAGATGTCCTATCAGGCCGGGTACCATATGGCGCCTCCGCAGGACGTGCTCTACGATTTCAGAAGCAGAGTTTCCATGCTGATGGAAGGCATGGGCATCAAGGTGAAGTACCACCACCACGAAGTGGGAGGACCGGGACAGCTGGAGATCGAAGTTGAATTCGGTGAACTCACGGAGATGGCAGACAAGACCATGATGACGAAATACCTCATCAAGAACCAGGCCATCAAAGAAGGCAGATCAGCTACCTTCATGCCGAAGCCTGTATTTGAAGAAGCAGGCAACGGTATGCACGTGCACATGATCCTCTTCAAGGACGGCAAGCCGCTCTTCTTCGATGAGAACGGATACTCACAGCTTTCGGAGCTTGCCATGAACTTCATGGGCGGTATCCTGAAGCACATCGCAGCACTCTGTGCCTTCACGAACCCGAGCACCAACTCCTACAAGAGACTGGTACCGGGGTATGAGGCTCCTGTGACCATAGGATTCGCAACGGCGAACAGAAGCTCCGTCATCAGGATCCCGGCATACGCCAAGGACCCTGATAAGAAGAGATTCGAGATCAGAAACCCGGATGGTACTTGCAATCCGTACTATGCATTCGCAGCCGTGCTCATGGCCGGTATCGACGGTGTGATCAACAAGATCGACCCTGTGGCAGAAGGCTACGGACCGTATGACTTCAACCTCTTCGAACTCAGCGATGAGGACAAGAAGAAGCTGAAGGGACTTCCGACGAGCCTGAACAGAGCGCTGGATGCTCTCGAAGCAGACCACGAGTTCCTCACGAGAGGCGGCGTATTCTCAGAGAGACTCATCGAGATCTGGGTAGAGAATAAGAGAGCCGATGCCAGGAAGCAGAATTACATGCCGACACCAATGGAATTTGACTTATACTATGACCTTTAAGGTCCACAGATAACGGAGAAATATAATGGCTAGAGGTAAATTGTTCGTTCTTTCCGGACCATCGGGGACCGGCAAAGGATCCATATGCCGGCAGCTGCTCGGGAGAAACGACAGCATCAGGCTTTCCATATCCATGACGACGAGGGAGCCCCGCACCGGAGAGGAACACGGCGTACACTACTTTTTCGCAGAGGTGGAGGAGTTCCGCCGGCTGATCGAGGCAGACGGGTTCATCGAGTACGCGGATGTTTACGGTAATTATTACGGGACACCGAAGGCGCAAGTGGAGCAGTGGCTTGCACAGGGAGACGACGTGCTCCTTGAGATCGACGTGCAGGGCGCTTTGCAGGTGAAGGAGAACTTCCCGCAGAGCATACTGATCTTCGTGCTCCCGCCATCCATACAGGTGCTGAGAGACAGACTCGTGGGAAGAGGCACCGATGCGGCGGACGTGATCGAGCGGAGGATGGCGAATGCCGTCCATGAGATCGAACTTCTGGACAGATATGATTATATGGTCGTTAATGATATACTTGAGGTTGCAGTGACAGAGGTGGAATCCGTGATCAGAAGTGAGCACTGCAAAGTAGAGAGTGAAATAGCCGATGAGGTGATCGGCAGATATAAGGAGGACAGATAGATGTTATATCCATCAATAGGAACATTGAGATCAAAGGTAGACAGCAGATACACACTGGTGATCCTCGCTGCCAAAAGAGCAAGAGATATCATAGAGGGAATGCCGAAGCTGACAGAGGCTGACGTGATCAAGCCTGTTTCCATCGCTGCAAACGAGATTGCAGAGGACCTGATCACATACAAAGAGTCAGAAGACTGATCCGCCGATAAAAAGGCATAATGTCCGGCATATTGTATTGAATGACAAATCCCCTTTGTATTAGAAATAATAAAAGGGGGTTTTATCATGAGAAAGACATTGGTGGTCAGGAGGAGAGGCGGCATCATCGTGCTGCCGATGGAATCGATATGCTACCTCGAGAACAAGGGGAGGAAGGTGGTGATCCACACCCCTGAGGGCGCCTTCGACTTTTATGGGAGTCTTTCGGACGTGATGGGCCAGCTGGACCCCCGGTTTATCAAATGTCACAGAAGCTATGCCCTGAACATGGACAGCGTGGAGTCGATGGATGACGGGGAGATCACCTTTCAGGATGAGAGCGTCATCCACCTGGGCAAAAGCACCTTCAGGAGAGCCAGGCAGGCCATGGCGGAATATATGGAAGGATGCAGGAAAATATCGCACAAAGCATAAAATTTTTCTTTACAAACCATCTGCGTTAGTGTATCATATCTTGATGTAAGCCGCTCGAAGTGGGCCCTTTTAAAGGTTGGCACGGGGCTGACCTGCCTACAGTAGGCGAGACTGGATAGAGGAGGTAACTATTCAAATGTATGCAATCATTGAGACCGGCGGCAAGCAGTATAAGGTCGAGAATGGAGACAAGATCTCAGTTGAGAAGCTGGGAGTAGCCGACGGTGAAACAGTAGTATTCGACAAGGTTCTTGCGATGGCAGGAGAAGACGGTGTCAAGGTGGGAACTCCTTACCTTGAGGGCGTGACTGTAGAAGGTACAGCAGTAGAGTCAGGCAAGGGCAAGAAGGTAGTCATCTTCAAGTACAAGGCGAAGAAGGACTACAGGAAGAAGCAGGGTCACAGACAGCCGTACACACTGGTAGAGATCAGCAGCATCGGCGGAGTCAAGGCTGAAGCTAAGGCAGAGAAGGCAGAGGAAGCTCCTGCAGTAGAAGAAGCAGCAGCACCTGCAGCAGAAGAGAACAAACCTGCTCTCAAGCAGATGAAGAAGGCTGAACTCATCGAGTTCGCGAAAGAGAATGGCATCGAGATAGATGAGAAGGCTGTTAAGGCAGTTATCTTAGAGACGATCGAGGCAGCTCTGTAATTAAGAAATTGTTTCAGGATTTGAGATAGACGAGGAGGTGTCTATACATGGCAAGTAAAAAAGGTGTAGGTAGCTCGAAGAACGGTCGTGACAGTGAATCGAAACGTCTTGGTATCAAGACTGGTGATGGTCAGTTCGTAAGCGCAGGAAGCATCCTGGTAAGACAGAGAGGAACGAAGCTTCACCCTGGTAACAACGTTGGAATCGGCGGAGACGATACTTTGTTTGCAAAGATAGACGGAGCTGTCAAGTTCGAGAGAAAAGACAAAAAAAGAAAACAGGTCAGCGTATATCCTAAGGAAGCGTAAGAAGTTTTTTGAGCCCCTATTTATAGGGGCTTGTTTTTTAACAGGAAGGCCGGAGGTGATATGAATGCTGGTTGACAGAGCGACAATTACCATCAAATCAGGCAAAGGCGGCGACGGAGCCGTCACATTCAGACATGATCCATACGTTCCGGACGGGGGGCCCGACGGGGGAGACGGCGGAAGAGGCGGCGACGTCATCTTCGAAGCTGATGAGAACCTGAGGACACTTATGGATTTCAGGTACAAAAGAAAATACGAAGCAGAAAACGGCCAGAACGGGATGAAGCGCAAGCGTTACGGCAAGTCCGGGGAGAACCTCATCATCAAGGTCCCTGTGGGCACCGTGGTCATCGACGAAGAGTCGGGCCTTGTGATGCGCGATCTGAAGGAGCACGGCCAGAGTTTCGTGGCAGCACGAGGCGGCAAAGGCGGCAAGGGAAACTGCAAATACACCACCTCCACGCGTCAGGCCCCGAACTTCGCAGAAGCCGGTGGTTTCGCAAAGGAGCGTACGGTGATCCTGGAGCTGAAGATGATCGCCGATGTAGGTCTCGTCGGCTTCCCCAACGTGGGCAAGTCCACGATCCTTTCCGTTGCAACGAGCGCGAAGCCAAAGATCGCCAACTACCACTTCACCACCATCGATCCGAATCTGGGGGTGGTGAAACTCTACGATACCAGCTTCGTCATGGCGGATATCGCCGGGATCATCGAAGGTGCCAGCGAGGGAGCAGGACTTGGCTTCCGGTTCCTCAAGCACATCGAGAGGACGAAGGTCCTGATCCACGTGGTGGACGTTTCGGGAAGCGAGGGAAGAGATCCCATCGAGGATTTTGACAAGATAAACAACGAACTGGAACAGTACGATCCGAAGCTGCTGGATAAGCCGCAGATCGTTGCGGCCAACAAGATCGATATCGTAGGAGACGATTCACCGGAGTACCTTCAGTTCAAGGAATACGTGGAGAGCAAGGGCTACAAAGTTTTCCCGGTCTCTGCGCCGATCGAGTACGGCATCAAGGAACTGATGAACGAGGCGGCACAGCGTCTCCAGGAAGTGCTTGCAAATCCTGAGCCGGAGGAAGAATACGAGATGTTCGACTTCGAGAAGGACGATGTGGATCCTGATTACAGGACCGTTTATCCATCCTTCAACGGACGTGAATACGTGCTGGAGGGCAAGCAGCTGATGAAGATCTTCAACTCCACCAACTTCCAGGACTTCGGCTCCATGCGGTACCTCTATAGGTATATAGAGAAGTCCGGAGCCATCGAGAAACTGAAGGAGATGGGACTGGAGGATGGAGACATCATCAAGATCGCCGATTTCGAACTGGAATACTTTGATGAGGATTACTTCTAATAATGGTCACGAAGCAGAAACATCCGACAAAAGAAGAGTGCATGATGCTCTGGGAGAAGTACGAGACGCCTGCCCACATCAGGAAACACTGTGAGGCGGTAGCACTGACGGCCTGCGCCATCGCAGAGAAGCTCATTGAGAGAGGGTATTCTCTGGATAAGGATCTGGTGTACGCCGCCGGCATGCTCCACGATATCGTACGTCTCGCAAAGGATCACGAGAAGGAAGGGGCGGCCATCATGCGCCAGCTCGGATACGAGCAGGAAGCGCAGATCATCGAAGTCCACATGCACTACGATCCCTTCTCGCCCATCGAGTCTGTCAACGAGACGGACATGGTGTGCCTGGGAGACCGGTCCGTCATCGAGGACCATTTCGTGGGGATCGACAGAAGGTACCAGCACATCATCGATAAAGCCATCCGGTTGGGACGGCCCGAAGCGGAACCCTTCATCATCGAGAAGAAGAAAGACGTGGTGCGATTCGTTGCCGAGCTGGAGGAAGTCACAGGCATGACTTTGGAAGAGATGGCCGGGGATATTAAAATAGGATGAAGATTGATAAGAAACTGGACAAAATTTTAAAAAGAGTCGAAAAGCCGGCCAGATATATCGGGGGCGAGGTGAACAGCGTCACCAAGGACCCGGCTGAGGTCGCTGTCAGGATGGGGTTCGGATTTCCCGACACCTACGAGATCGGCATGTCTTATACGGGCATGCAGGTGCTCTACAATATCCTGAACAGGAACCCTCAGATCGCCTGCGAGCGCGTCTTCGCGCCGGCGCCGGACATGGAGAAACTCATGCGGGAAGAGGGCATGGAACTCTTCACTCTTGAGACCTTCACACCTTTGCGTCAGATGGACGTGGTGGGATTCACCCTCCA
>CAMOWO010000033.1 GCA_946628525.1 uncultured Bacillota bacterium
CGAACATCATACGGCCGGTGAACTCATCGACGATGATGATCTCGCCGTCGCGGACGATGTAGTCCACGTCTTTCTTCATCATGTGGCGGGCTTTGAGGGCCTGGAGCACGTGATGGTTGATCTCCATGTTCTCCGGATCCGAGAAGTTGTCGATGCCGAAGAACTGCTCGCACTTGACCACGCCTTCGTCTGTGAGGGCGATCTGCTTATCCTTTTCTTCTATGCTGTAGTCGGACGGATTCAGTCTCTTGACGAACTCGTCGGCTCTTTTGTACATATCAGTGGACTTGTCCCCCTGACCGGAAATGATCAGCGGCGTCCTGGCTTCGTCGATGAGGATGGAGTCCACCTCGTCGATGATGGCGTAATGGAGATCACGCTGCATCATGCGCTCTTTGTAGATCACCATGTTGTCTCGCAGGTAGTCGAAACCGAACTCGTTGTTGGTGCCGTAGGTGATGTCGGCGTTGTATGCAGCACGCCTTTCTTCTTCCGTGATCCCGTGGATGACGCAGCCGACCGTCAGACCCAGGAACTGATAGAGCTTGCCCATCCATTCCATGTCTCGCTTTGCCAGGTAGTCGTTGACGGTTACCACGTGGACGCCTTTGCCCTCGAGAGCGTTGAGGTATGCCGGCAGCGTAGCCACCAGAGTCTTACCTTCACCAGTCTTCATCTCACTGATCCTGCCCTGATGCAAAACGATGCCGCCGATGACCTGCACCCGGAAAGGTTTCAGTCCCAGGCTTCTCCATGCCGCCTCACGGCAGACCGCGAAGGCCTCTGGCAGGATGTCGTCCAGGGTCTCCCCTTCTACCAGCCTTCCTTTGAATTCATCTGTTTTGGCCCGGAGCTGTTCGTCCGTCATCTGCTGACATTCATCATCCAGCGCCATTACCTTATCGGCGATCTTGGCCACCTTCTTGACTTCTTTTTCGTTCAGGTCACCGAAGATCTTCTCCATTAATCCCATATCTTGCTTCCTTTCTATTCTTCTTCTCTCTCCGCATCTTCCACCACCAGATTGATCTCGACCGCCTTCCTGCCGTCGGATTTGGTGACTCTGCCGGAGAGCCTTTTGTCATCAACGATCACATCGAACCTGTCATCCCTTGCCGGGAGTTTGTCCAGCTGCAGTGCCACCCAGCCGTTGACTGTCAGCACGTTCTCAGGTTCTTCATCTATCTCGAAATAATCGAAAACTTTATTAATGTTGGCGCCGCCTTTGACCCGGAAACTGCCGTTCTGAAGCGGCATGATGTCCTTGGAGATCACCACGTCGTGCTCGTCAAAGATCTCGCCGACGAGTTCCTCGATGATGTCCTCCATCGTGACGAGGCCTTCCGTCCCGCCGTACTCATCCACCACGATAGCCATGTGGGTCTTGAGCTGCTGCATCTTCTTGAGAAGATCCGAGATCTTCATGGCGGTCCCCACGAAAACGATCGGCATCACGTAATCCGTGATCTTCTTATCCGTCCCCACGATGAAGTTGTGGAAGTCCTTCTGATTGATGACGCCCAAAATATGGTCGATGTCTTCTTCGTAGACGGGGAGTCTCGAAAAGCCTGTGTCTTTGAAGATCTGCGCCAGTTCTTCGACCTCGCAGTCTGCTTCGATGGCTTCCATCTTCGGTCTCGGCGTCATGACGTCTTCTGCTGTCAGTTCGTAGAATTCCACGGCGTTCTGGATCAGCTCGCTGTGGCTCTCTTCGATGCTGCCGCCCGTCTCGGCTTCTTCGATCATGGTGAGGAGTTCATCTTCCGTTATCGCCTCGTGATTTCCCAGATTGAACAACTTGCTGATGAGCTGTTTCCATTTCGTGAATATGAAATTCACCGGTGTCAGGATCACCATGAAAGCATGGATGATGGGCTGAGAGAATTTCGAGAATTCCTCGGACTTTTCTCTGGCGATGTTCTTCGGGGTGATCTCACCGAAGATCAGAACGATCACCGTCATCACGGCCGTGGCAATGGCCGGGCCGTAGGATCCGTAGAGATTCACGAAAAGCACCGTGGCGATCGCTGTTACGCCGATGTTCACCACGTTGTTGCCCACGAGTATCGTGGTGAGAAGTTTATCGTATTGTTCGATGAGACTGAGCACCTTCTGTGCCTTCTTGTCCCCATCTGATGCCAGGCTCTTGAGTCTTATCCGGTTAACGGAGGTAAACGCCGTCTCCGTAGCCGAAAAGTATGCTGAGAAAAGCACGAGAACTGCTATCGTCAGTATCTGGACTAACATATCCTGAGTCATATAATATCTCCTTCATGCTCATAAAATAGCAACATATATTATATATCAAGCCCCGCACAAAATAAAGAAAGAGCCGAAAAAATCACGACTCTTTCACATTTCACATATTGATTTGTTCGTCTATTTCTCGAAAGCCCCGTAGATCGCTTTGACGGATGTCTCGAAATCGCTGTTCTCCACACCGACGATGATGTTCATCTCGCTGGATCCCTGGTCGATCATCTTGATGTTCACGTTAGCCTCTGCAAGAGAGGTGAACAGCTTCGCCGCCGTTCCCATACGGGATGACATGCCGTGACCTACCGTGGCGATCAGCGCAACGTCTTCCTGGTAGTCGAGAGTGTCCGGCTTCAGCTGGTTCCTGATATCCTCGATGATATCCTCGATCCCCTCTCCGAGGTAGCTGTTGGATACCACGATGGACAGAGTGTCCACGCCGCTCGGCATATGCTCGATCGGGATATCGTGCTCCTCGAAGATCGCTGCGATCTTACGGATGAAGCCTCTCAGATCGCTCATCTGATTCTTGTACATGTTGATGACCGTGAAATCTTTGCGGCCGGCGATACCGGTGATGACCTGGCCTTCTTCCAGGGTGCCCGGCTCTGCTGTGATGAGCGTGCCCGGATCCTCCGGCTTGTTGGTGTTCCTGATATTGATCGGGATGTTCGCTGCCCTTGCAGGGTAGATGGCGTCCTCGTGGAGCACCGACGCTCCCATGTATGACAGCTCGCGCAGTTCTTTGTATGAGATCTGTGCGATCGGCCGAGGGTTGTCGACGATCCTCGGGTCTGCCGCCAGGAAGCCCGATACGTCGGTCCAGTTCTCGTATACGTCAGCGCCTACGGCCTTCGCCACGAGGGCTCCTGTGATGTCGGATCCGCCTCTTGAGAAGGTCTTGATGCTGCCGTCAGGTTTTGATCCGTAGAATCCCGGGATAACGGCTTTCTCGTGCTTGGCCAGTTCTTCTCTGATGGCCTCGTCCGTTTCCTTTTCGAGGAATTTGCCCTTGGCGCTGAACTTCACCATACCTGCCGCGTCCACGAAATCGTATCCGAGGAAGTCGGCGATGATCATGGCATTGAGGTACTCGCCTCTGCTTGCGATGTAGTCCGCCGTCGTCCCTTCTCTGAGGGCCTTCTCGATAACATCGAATTCAGACTGGACATCTGTATCCACCTTCAGGTTGATCTTCTCCGAAACGTATCTGTCGCAGATCACCTGGAAGACCTGTTCGAAACGGATGTTGTGCTCGATCTGTGACATGCACAGGTACAGCAGATCCGTCACCTTGCTGTCTTCTTTGAATCGTTTGCCCGGTGCCGATACGACGACGTATTTGATATCATCATCGTTCTCGATGATGTTCTTGATCTTGTTTATCTGGAGCGCATCTGCGACTGATGATCCTCCGAATTTAGCGACTTTTGTGCTCATTGTGAAATCTCCTTTTTCAACTGTTCAACTTTATCAAGTTTCTCCCAAGGCACATCGATGTCTGTTCTTCCAAAATGTCCGTATGCTGCCACCTGTCTGTAGATCGGTCTTCTGAGATCCAGGTCTCTGATGATCGCCGCAGGTCTCAGGTCGAAGTTCCTGGAGATGATCTCTGCCAGTTTCTCATCCGATACGACGCCTGTCCCGAAGGAATCTACGAGGATCGATACCGGTCTTGCCACTCCGATGGCGTAGGCCAGCTGGATCTCGCACTTCCTTGCCAATCCTGCTGCTACCAGGTTCTTCGCTACATATCTTGCTGCATATGTGGCGGATCTGTCTACCTTCGTAGGGTCCTTGCCGCTGAAGGCACCACCGCCGTGGCGAGCATATCCTCCATATGTGTCTACGATTATCTTTCTTCCTGTGAGGCCGGAATCTCCCTGCGGTCCTCCGATCACGAATCGTCCCGTCGGGTTGACGAAGTACTTCGTTTCATCGTCCAGCAGTGCCGGATCCACTACAGGTCTGATGACATGCTTGATCATGTCGCTTCTGATCTGCTCCAGGGAAACGTCCGGATCGTGCTGGGTCGAAATGACGATGGTGTCGACTCTTACCGGTCTGTCATCGTCGTATTCGATGGTGACCTGTGTCTTGCCGTCCGGTCTGAGATATCTGAGCAGCCCGCTCTTGCGCACGTTGGTCAGCTGTCTTGCCAGCTTGTGGGCCAGTGCGATCGGAAGCGGCATCAGTTCCGGGGTCTCATCACATGCGAATCCGAACATGATGCCCTGGTCTCCTGCTCCTGTTTCCTCTGCTTCTTCCTGAAGCTCTCCCTGCTTGTATTCCAAAGCCTTGTTTACGCCCATGGCGATATCGCCTGACTGCTCATCGATGGATGTAATGACAGCGCATGCATTGCCGTCGAATCCGTAGTCGCTGGTGTTGTAGCCGATATCACAGACGACCTCTCTTGCCACCTTCTGGATGTCGATATACGCATCGGTGGTGATCTCGCCCATTACCATGACGTAGCCCGTATTGGCCGTCGTCTCCGCTGCGACTCTGCCCATCGGGTCTGCCTCCATGATCGCGTCGAGTATAGCGTCAGAGACCTGATCGCAAAGCTTGTCAGGATGTCCCTCTGTCACTGATTCTGATGTAAATAATCTCTTCATTGATGACCTCCAAAATTACAGTCTGTATGACACGCGCCTGCGTTCCTGCACATGCATCCCTTCTGTGGCACGCGCCCGCAGCAAATGCTGCGTTCTAAAAAATCAGCCCCGGTTTCTTCCCTCCGGAGCCAAACCTTCAATACGCCAATGTCTTAAAATTTATTATATATGATTTGCCTGTGTTTTCAAGTAGTAATACCACCCAAAATAGGTTATACTTGACTTAAATCAAGGCATTATAAGTGAGGTGCAGAATTGGATCACGAACCTTTTCAGGTCATACGGGGAGGACTTCTCACCCCGATCAGCGAGAAGAACAAACAGCTCAAGACAGCATATGTAACAGACACGAGATTGATGGGCGTGCTCGCCATCCATGCTCACTGGGTGCTCCCGGATGAGCCGGAAAGATGCGACTTCCATCAGTTTTTCTATATCGACTGCGAAGAGACGGGACTGGAGACGTACAGAAGCCTGCGCACGGACGATTTTCTCGATACCCTCGGAGAGATCCGGGAGATCGAGCAGTCCATGATCGGTGGCCTGGGGGCCAAGAAGATCGAGATCGACGAGAAGCAGCTGGCCGCCATCATCACTTTTTATACGGCGTTCAACCGGGAGCACAAGCTGCCGGATCCGGAGAATGCGTCCGAATACAGTTTCCTTCTCGACATGGGCGATACACTCACAGACTCCGGCAGGGAGGGACTCATGGCCGCCATCTGCGGACCGATCCACTCCAACTATCAGGTCATCAACTACTTCCTGATGCGCTGCTTCGGGCAGGACTACAGAGCCGCCCGGAGGCTGACGGCCGGAGATTTTCCTATCGACATCTACGATAAATACACCCGCACCACCTTTTGCAAAAACGTGATCGACCCGGCGGGAGAGCGCCCGGACGGGACCCAGGTCTACCTTTGCGAATCGCTGGTGGAACAGCACGGACAGTATGAGATCATCGTTTCAGAACTTTGCGTGAAGAACGTGAAGGTCACGGGGTTCCGCTACTGTTCCGGATTTAAGATCAGCACGGCGGAGGCCGCCATGAAGCTGGCGAAGGCGGAGTTCGTCACGGTTTACGAGGTGCTTCTCGACGAGGAGAACATCGAGAACAATCTGGGGGAACTGACCATCGGATTCAACTCCATCATGTCGAGGCATGAGACGGGACGGCTTTTCATGTCCTTCAAGGACAACAACGCCCACGTTGACAGCCGGGTCTTCATGCTTTCCAACGACGTGAACGGGATCTTCTATCTGACGGATTTCGGCCAGCTCATCGCTGCGGCATATACCCTTGAGGATATCCGCAACATGGAGCGCAGACTCAAGGTGAGCCTGCTGGCGCCTTATCTGATGACGACAGCAAAATACGAATTCAAAGAGCCCATATTATATGAATTCATCCACAGCGGATTTGAGGACTTCGAGGATTTCCTCGATGCCATAAGAGAGTAAGTTAAATAGTTTTATGGAGGTAAATACATGCTTTACAGAAAAATGGGCAAGACGAACGAAGAGGTCTCTTTGCTTGGCTTCGGTGCCATGAGACTTCCCACCGCGGAGGATGGAAGCATCGACCAGGAGCTGTCTGTGGCGATGATCCGCAAAGCCATCGATAACGGTGTCAACTACATCGACACTGCTTTCACTTACCCAAAGAGTGAGAAGATCATTGGCGAGGCCCTCAAAGACGGCTACCGCGAGAAGGTCTTTATCGCCGACAAGATCCCGCCTTGGCTCATCCGAAGCGAAGAGGACAAGGAAAGCCTGTTCAACAAGAGTTTCGAACGACTCGGCGTTGACGTCATCGACTTCTTCCTTCTCCACAATCTGAACGCTCCGATCTGGAAAAAAGCACTCAAGAACGACCTGCTCAGTTTCCTGGCGGAGAAGAAAAAGGAGGGCAAGATCCGCTACATCGGTTTCTCCTTCCACGACAGTCTGGATCTCTTCAAAGAGATCGTGGATGCTTTCGACTGGGATATGTGCCAGATCCAGCTGAACTTCATGGACAAGGATTTTCAGGCCGGCGAAGAAGGGCTGAAATACGCTGCCGATAAGGGCATCGGCGTTGTCATCATGGAGCCACTCAAAGGAGGCCGTCTCACGCAGACTGTTCCTCCTGCCATCGAGGAGATCTGGGAAAAGGACGAATCCGATACGACTCCTGTCCAGTGGGCCTTCAAATGGGTCGCGAGCCATCCTGAAGTTTCTGTCATTCTCAGCGGCATGAGCGACATGGAGCAACTGGGCGACAACCTTTGGAATTTCTCAGACCCTGCCATCGAGGAGATCTCGGGGACGGGCCGCAATCTGCTGGAAGAGGTCAGCACGAAGTACAAAGAACTGATCCGCTACGACTGCACGAGTTGCGGCTACTGCATGCCGTGCCCGCAGAAGATCGAGATCCCGAAGGTCATCGGATACTACAATGACTGGCGAGCCTTCGGGGAAGCGGGAAACATCATGTTCGAGTATTCTACCTGGCTCGGACGCCACGCCTCGGACTGCGTGGAATGCCACGCATGCGAAGAGAAGTGCCCGCAGCACCTTCCGATCGCAGAGGCCATGAAGGAAGCGGCCGAAGTCATG
>CAMOWO010000034.1 GCA_946628525.1 uncultured Bacillota bacterium
GCGACGACATGATGATCATCCGTGGTGTCAACGTATTCCCAAGCCAGATCGAAGCCGTTCTGCTCAAGGAGGGATATCCACCAAACTATCAGATCGTCGTGGACAGAGTGAACAACACAGACACATTCGATATCTATGTTGAATTCTCAAACGAGATGTTCTCAGACAGGATCTCTGACGTTCAGGCTCTGGAAAAGAAGCTGAACGGTGCTATGAGATCCATGCTGGGTATCGGACCGAAGATCCACCTGGTGGCTCCGAAGACGATCCAGAGATCAGAGGGTAAGGCTGTCCGCATTGTGGATAAGCGTAAGCTCCACGACTAGGACGGATCCGAAATAGTATAGAAGTAAGAAAGGAGAAAGAAAATGGCAATTACACAATTATCCGCATTACTTGAAAATGTACCGGGAACGATGTACAGTGCAGTGAACCTCATTACGGATGCAGGTGTGAACATCCGTGCACTTTCCGTGGCAGACACTACAGATTTCGGCATCCTGAGAGTCATAGTATCCGATATCGAGAAAGCAAAGGAAGCGCTCGCTTCCAGCGTTATCGTCACGGAGACACCCGTGATCGCAGTGGAAATGAATGACCAGGCAGGCGCGCTGCGCAACGTCCTGGCCACACTACAGGATCAGGATATCAACATCGAGTACATATACGCATTCACCGGTGCAGTCCAGGGCAGCGCATACGTGGTCATGAGAGTCAACGACACGGAGGCTGCAGAGGCGATCCTGGCCAAGAACGGCATCCAGACACTGGGCGACGCCGATCTGGAAGGATTCCTGGCATAAAAATAGGAGATATCGACCGCCCGGGCGAGTTATTAATACCTAAATGGTTATATAGCACAAAAGGTATTACCGGCAGGCTTGTAGTTCTGCTGTGGTAATACCTTTTTGCATATATAGCCGAGTTTGGTATTAAACATGGTGTAATATGTGCTCGTGAACGATAGTTTTCGCTTATACCAGGGGTAGAATTAACGTTGTTTAATACCAAAACGCCATATATACAAAAAAGGTATTAAGAAAAAGCTTCCGAACGGGAAAAGGTAATACCTGATTCGCTATATAAGAAAAAAGGTATTAAAACTCATTTATCTTCTCCTCGTTGCCCCTTCGCTTGACACAAGAAAAAAAGACCCTGCAGTCTGCAGGGCCCATAATGATGCTTTTTACAGGAATACGTACTTCAGGATGAAGAGTACTGCCAGTACGTACATCAGTGGAGTAACGTCCTTTGCTTTGCCGCATGCTACCTTGATGATAACATAGGAGATGCATCCGATGGAGATACCTTCGGAGATGCTGTAGAACAGCGGCATTGCGATGATGCAGAGGTAGCAAGGGATCGCGTCTGTCATATCCACCTTGTTGAAGTTCAGCTTCGTTACGCCTTCGAACATCAGGAAGCCTACCATCAGCAGTGCCGGAGCCGTTGCGAAGGAAGGAATCGCTGTGAAGAGCGGTGCGAAGATCATGGAGAGCAGGAAGAGGCATCCGGTTGTAAGGGATGTCAGACCTGTTCTTCCGCCTGAAGCAACGCCTGATGCGGATTCAACGAATGTAGTCGTAGTGGATGTACCGAGGATCGCTCCTGCTGAAGTTGCCACAGCGTCTGAGAGCAGGCAAGGTCTGATCGCAGGAAGGTGTCCTTCTTCGTCCAGCATGTTCGCCTTCGAGCTTACACCGATCAGCGTTCCGATGGTGTCGAAGATATCAACGAACATGAATGAGAAGATGATTACGATAAAGTTGAATATGCTTACTGTACTGAAGTCAGCGTGGAAGCACTGACCGAACGTTTCTCCCAGAGCGGAGAAGTCAAAGCTGATGATAGCAGTAGGGATCAGGGAGAAGAATCCGTTCTCAGGATCTACCTGATACAGGCCAACCAGCTGACAGAAGATACCCAGGAGCCAAGTCACCAGGATACCGATGAGGATGGAACCTCTGATATTCTTCACATAGAGAATCGCGATAACGAACAGGCCCACCATAGCGAGAACAGCCTGGATACCTGCTGTGTGGAAGTTCTCCGTGAAGTTGGTTATTGTAACGAGTGTAGCAGAGTCTACAGCGAGACCTGCGTTCTGCAATCCGATGAATGCGATGAAGATACCGATACCTACGGATACTGCGGTCTTCATGTGGATAGGGATCGCGTTGAAAATCGCCTCACGGACATTCGTCAGAGTCAGCAGTATGAAGAAGAGACCTTCGATGAATACTGCAAGCAGTGCGGTCTGCCATGACACACCCTGTCCCAGGACTACTGTGTAGGCGAAGTAGGCATTGAGCCCCATGCCTGCGGATAATGCGAATGGCATGTTGGCCAGGAATGCCATGCAGAAGGTACCGATACAGGATGCCAGCGCAGTCGCGATGAGGATCGCAGTAGGATCCATTCCTGCGGCACCGAGAATGTTAGGGTTTACTGCCAGGATGTAAGCCATCGTCATGAATGTCGTAACACCGGCGCCGATCTCAGTACGGACAGAGGTGTTATTCTCCTGGAGTTTGAACAGATTTTCCAATTTTCCTTTTCCTCCTTGTCTTGTTCAGTTACTTTCCCTCATATTGTACGACAGTCTCGATGTCGTATCCTTCAAGGACCTTGCGTCCTTCAAGTCCCTTTAACTCCAGCAGGCAAAGAATCTTGACAACCTCAGCGCCGAGCCGTTCCACAAGCTCTGCAGATGCTTTGAGCGTGCCGCCTGTAGCGATGAGATCATCCACCAGAACAACTTTCGCACCCGGCGCCAGATCTTCTTCGTGGATCTCGATCTCTGCTGTGCCGTATTCCAAAGCGTAGCTCGTGCCGATGGTCTTTCTCGGCAGCTTGCCCTTCTTGCGGACGAGAATGAACGGTTTGTTCATGTTGTACGCAAGAGGTGTCCCCATGATGAATCCTCTTGATTCGAGGCCCACGATGGCATCGAACTCGAGACCTTCAAGTTTTGCCTGCATTTCTGCGATGGCAAGATGGAAGCCCTCAGGATCCTTGAGTACGCTGGTGATGTCCCTGAAGATGATCCCCGGTTTCGGGAAGTCCGGCACGGCTGAGATGTAATCAGCTACAGTTTTTTTGTCCTGCATAATTCTACTCCTTTTGAATTAGCAAGAGGGCTGACTGTATGCAGCCCTCTAAGTAAATAATCGATGTAATTGGAATCGCGGCGTTCTGTGCCTTGTCGATTCCCCTTTATTATATAGGTTTGTGTGTTAAATCACAAGTTTTTATGATATAGTTTATTGGTAATACTTAAATATATGAGAAAGGTAGTTTTAACAAATGGACAAGATGATAATGCTGGGTAACGAGGCCTTCGCCCGGGGCGCTTACGAAGCCGGGGTCAAAGTCGTGTCCTCGTATCCCGGAACACCGAGTACGGAGGTCACAGAGACGCTGGCAAAGACAAAGGAAGTCCACGTCGAATGGGCTCCGAACGAGAAGGTCGGAGTAGAGGTGGCCATCGGTGCTTCAGTAGGAGGCGCCCGTTCCCTCTCATGCATGAAACACGTGGGTCTCAATGTGGCGGCAGACCCTTTTTATACGGCCGCATATACCGGCGTATCCGGAGGATGCGTCGTGCTGGTCGCTGATGACAACGGATGCCATTCCAGCCAGAACGAGCAGGATTCCAGGTACCACGGCAGAAGTGCCGGCGTGCCGATCTTAGAGCCTGCCAACGCTCAGGAATGCAAAGATTTCATGATGTACGCCTTCGAGATGAGCGAGAAGTATGACACGGTGGTCCTCTTAAGGTCCAACACGAGAGTCTCCCATTCGAGAGGCATCGTCACCGTCGGGAAGCGAGAAGAGCGGGACATCATCCCGTACGAGAAGGACTTTCAGAAGAGAGTCGCCATGCCGGCCATGGCCATCAAACTCCACGTCGCGCAGGAGAAGAGACTGGCGCAGATCGAGGAAGACGGCAACTCTTTTGAGATCAACAAAGTAGAGATGAACGATCCGTCCATAGGCATCATCACCAGCGGCATCTGCTATCAGTACGTCAAGGACGCACTGCCGGAAGCCAGCATATTAAAACTCGGACTCATCAATCCACTACCTAAAAAACTGATCCACGACTTCGCATCGAAGGTGGACAAACTCTATATCATAGAAGAAGGCGATCCGTTCTTTGAGGAACAGCTGAGAGCGGACGGCATCGAGTTCGCAGGCGGCAAAGAACTCTTCACCATCCAGGGTGAGTACAGCGCCAACATGATCCGGAAGGCCTTCGGCAAAGAAGTGCCGGCTTCTGTAGAGATCACGGACGCACCGGGAAGACCGCCGCTCCTTTGCGCAGGATGCCCGCACAGAGGACTATTCCACATCCTCAGCAAGCTGAAGCTCAACGTCATGGGAGACATCGGATGCTACACGCTGGCAGCACTGCCGCCGACATCCGCCATGGACGCCTGCCTTTGCATGGGCGCGTCGATCGGAATGGCTCACGGCTTCGAGAAGGCAACGGGAAGCAGCGACAATACCGTGGCGGTTTTGGGAGATTCCACGTTCCTGCACTCGGGACTGACGGGACTGCTGAACATGGCCTACAACGGTTCGACAGGAACCGTGATCATTTTGGATAACAGGATCACAGGGATGACGGGGCACCAGCAGAACCCGGCGTCGGGCAAGAACGCCAAAGGCGAAGAGGCTCCGGCGGTGGATCTTGCGGAGGTCTGCAGAGCGCTGGGCGTGCATCACGTCGTGGAAGTGGATCCGTTCGAACTGGACCGGCTGGAGAAGATCCTGAAGGAAGAAACGAAGCGTGACGCGCTGTCAGTGGTCATCACCAAGAGGCCTTGCGCCCTCATCGTGAAGCAGCCGATGACGGTCCACGTGATCAATGATAACTGCAAAAACTGCAAGATGTGCATGAAGATCGGGTGTCCTGCCATCGAAGAGAAGGACGGCAAACCGTACATCCTTCCGGAGAGCTGCGTAGGCTGTGGTCTCTGCACGAAGGTCTGCAAGTTCGATGCGATCGAAGTACCGGGAAAGGAGGCCAGATAAATGAATACGAATATCCTCATCGTCGGAGTCGGCGGGCAGGGAACGCTTCTGGCCAGCGTGCTCCTGGGAAATCTGGCCCTCATGAAGGGTTACGACGTGAAGCTCAGTGAGGTCCATGGGATGTCTCAGCGCGGAGGCAGCGTGGTGACCCACGTGAAGATCAGCGACGAGACCGTCAATTCACCGCTCATCGAGAAGGGGGATGCCGACGTCATCCTGGCCTTTGAAGAACTGGAAGCGTACAGATGGCTGCCGTACCTGAAGGAAGGCGGCACCATGTACGTGAACACCCAGCAGATCATGCCGATGCCGGTGGTGCTGGGGCAGGCAAAGTATCCTGCGGACATCATGGGAACCCTCGAGGCGAACGCAGGCAGCGTGAATACTTTGGACGCCCTTAAGATCGCCACGGAGTGCGGCAGCGTCAAAGCAGTGAACGTGGTGCTTCTCGGCGCCGCATCAAAGGCGCTTCCGTTCAGTGAAGAGGAGTGGATCAGCGTCATTGAGAAATTCGTGAAGCCGAAGTTCGTTGACCTGAACAAAGAGGCCTTCGCGAAGGGCCGCGAGGCATAATCAAGGAAGCATGGAAGCGGGCAGGGATCGACTTGCCCGCATATTTAAAGGAAAGAAGCATGGAATACAAACACATTTTATTCGAAGTAACGGAGGGCGTCGGTCTGGTGACCATGAACAGGCCGGAGGCTCTCAACGCACTGAATCTGGAAGTGGTGGCGGAACTGGACGATCTTTTCGGGCGCATCGACAGCGATCCGGAGGTCAAGGTGGCCGTCATCACCGGGGCAGGAAGGTCCTTCATCGCAGGGGCGGACATCGAGGAGATGGGAAGGCTCACAGGCGATGAGGGAAGAGAGATGGTCCTCAAAGGACATCACCTTATGAGCAGGATCGAGAACAACCGCAAGCCGGTCATCGCAGCCATCAACGGGTATTCCCTCGGCGGCGGCAACGAGCTTGCCATGTCGTGCGACTTCAGGATCGCGTCAGAAAAGGCCAAGTTCGGTCAGCCGGAAGTGGGCCTGGGGATCATCCCGGGATACGGCGGGACCCAGCGGCTGCCGCGTCTCGTAGGCAAAGGGATGGCGAAGAAGCTCATTCTTTGCGCGGAGACGATCGATGCGCAGGAAGCGCTGAGGATCGGGCTCGTGGACCAGGTGGTGGCGCCGGAAGAGCTGATGGATACAGTGATGGCGCTTGCAAAGAAGATCTGCACCATGGCGCCGATCGCCATCGATGTGGCGAAATCCGCCATCAACAGCGGCCTTCAGTGCGATCTGAAGACAGGTCTTCGCATTGAGACCGAGTCCTTCTACAGAGCGTTTGCGTCGGAAGACCGAGTCGAGGGGATGCACGCTTTCGTGGAGAAGAGACCGGCGAAGTTTAAGAACAAATAGCATATAATTTTTCTGATACAAGCCATAGGATGTCATTTTGGAAGGAGGTAGGAAGGCAAACATGGGAGCTGTAAGGAAATTCGTCATATTCGTCTGCCTTATCGTTTTCCTCGGTTCAGGCGGATATATAGCTAAATATTTCATCGATGCCTACAGAGATATGGGTGATCTCACATCTCTCAAAGACATGGAGATGCTCCAGGATCTCAGGACAGACAAAGGGACGATCATCGGTAAATACGTTCCGATCTGGCAGAAGAACAACGACCTCATCGGATGGATAACAGTGGACGGGACGAAGATCGACTTCCCGGTGATGCAGACGCCGAATGATCCCGAGTACTACCTCAGGCGCGATTTCGATGGGGAGTCTTCCATGGGCGGCGTTCCGTTTATGGACGCGGCCAGCGATATATTCCTGCCGACCTCCAACTTCCTGATCTACGGCCACAACATGATGAACGGGACCATGTTCCACGATCTGGTGAAATACGAGGATCCCGAGTTCTATAAGGAGCACAGCACGATCCACTTCGACACCATCTACAAAGGCGGCCAGGGGACGTACACTGTCATAGCCGCCGGCTACTCGAGGATCAAGGACGTGGAAGACCAGGGATTCAAGTACTACCAGTGCGCCGGCATAACGACGCAGGAAGAGTTCGACGCCTACGTTCAGGGGGTCAAGTCCGAAAGCAACTACGATACGGGCATCGTGCCGCAGTACGGGGAGCAGCTCATCACCCTGAGCACATGTACGAATGACAGCAACGACGGAAGATTCTATGTGGTAGCAGTGAGGACAGATGCCAAAGCGCGTCCGCCACTGTTCTAATGAGATATGACCGAAAGGAGTGTCACTTCAGAGTAAAATCTGATGTGCCGCTCCTTTTTTAGTACCATGAAAGTGTAGTTGACAGAGATCATTCTCTGCAGCTGCACTTG
>CAMOWO010000035.1 GCA_946628525.1 uncultured Bacillota bacterium
GATCTTGCCGGCTTCCTTCCGCTTCCTTTCGAGCCGGATGCGGTCCGTGCTCCCGTTGTAGATCCGGATCCTGTACTTGTCCCGGGGATCGACGCCGTCGATCTTCTCGTAGTAGCACGTGTCGTACCAGTCGTCAAAATAGAGGCTTCGGATCTGATACTTCCCCGAAGGACCCACATGCGGATCCAAGGTGAGCACGTCCCCGAGACGCTGCTCGAGGAGCCGCTGCTGCGCGATATCGATCTCGTATTTGTATTCGTGTCTGAACTTTATCCCGGGATCATCCCTGCTGGGCAGATCCCGCAGCTGTCTTATCACATCGCTGATCATTGTCATCTTCACGCCTGAAAACAAAAGGGATATGACTGCTTCTTCTCGGTCATCTTCTACTATAGTTCTACACTCATATCCATCCTATTCAAATCAGTTCTAACTTCTCATTTCGGTCATAGCATATTATATGATGTATCTCGCTTACAGGCAAGTCCGTCAGGAGAGCTTGCTCTGCTCTCCTCCGTTGGCCGTCTCAAGAAACGCTATGATCGCATCCAGCGGGTCTTCCCTGTTGATGGTGAGCCGGATGTACGGATCTTCTCCTGCACTCAACAGCAGTTTCTGCCCGTAGTTAGCCACCAGGGAGGCCACCATGCCCTGTGAGAGTTTGATCTGCTCCCAGAGATGGAAGATCACCTTATATCCCTGCTGTTCGATCTCCCGGACACCCATCTTCGCCGCCATGGCTCTGATTCTGGAGATCTTCACGAGATTCAGGGTCTCCCTCGGGATATCGCCGAACCGGTCGGTGAGCTCGTCGATGATATCGCTCACATCGCCGGCATCTTCCACCATGGCGATCTTCTTGTACATCTGAAGACGCAGCACCTCATCGGCAATGTAGGTCTTCGGGACGATGGCCGGCACCGGAATGCTGAATACCGTTTCCTCCGCCTCCGGGAGCACCTCTTCTCCCCTGGCTCTGGCGGACGCCTCCTCCAGCATCTTGCAGTACAGCTCGTATCCCACGCTAAGCATGTGCCCGGACTGGGCAGTCCCCAAAATATTGCCGGCACCTCTCAGTTCCAGGTCTTTCATGGCGATCCGAAAGCCGGACCCGAACTCCGTGAATTCCCGGATGGCACGCAGTCTTTTCTCCGCGATCTCGCTGAGGTTCTTGTCCCGCTTGTACATCAGGTAGGCGTAGGCGATCCGCCCCGTCCTGCCCACGCGGCCTCTGAGCTGGTACAGCTGGGCCAGGCCGAACCGGTCGGCGTCCAGAATGATCATGGTATTCACGTTCGGGATATCGATCCCCGACTCGATGATGGTGGTGGAAACCAGCACGTTGAACTCCCCTGCGGCGAAATCCATGATGAGGGACTCCAGTTCTCTCTCCTTCATCTGGCCGTGGCCCACTTCCACCGAGGCCTCCGGCACCAGCTCGCGGATGTGCCGCGCCACGGAAGCGATGCTCTCCACCCTGTTGTACAGGATGTAGACCTGTCCGCCTCTCGCCATCTCTTTTTCGATGGCTTCCCGGATCACGTGATCCTCCTGCTCCATGACATAGGTCCTGACAGGGAGCCTGTCCACCGGCGGTTCTTCCAACGTGCTCATGTCCTTCATCCCCGAAAGGGACATATGCAGTGTTCGGGGGATCGGCGTCGCAGAAAGGGTCAAAACGTCCACGTTTTCCCTGATCTGCTTGATGCGCTCTTTATGACGAACGCCGAAGCGCTGCTCCTCGTCCACCACGAGAAGGCCCAGATCCTTGAATGCCACATCCTTTGACAGCAGCCTGTGGGTGCCGATGATCAAGTCGATGCGCCCTGCTTTGATGTCCGTGATGATCTTCTTCTGCTGGGCCGGT
The DNA here is from genome assembly GCA_946628525.1 of uncultured Bacillota bacterium. The sequence goes on from CAMOWO010000035.1 coordinate 1,868, forward strand.
GTCCGGAATCTCGAGAGCATCTCCACCCGGAACGGGAACTTCTCGAATCGGTCCTTTAATGTATAGTAATGCTGGTTGGCCAGAAGCGTCGTCGGCACCAGGACAGCCGCCTGCTTGCCGTCTGCCACGCACTTGAACATGGCTCTTGCCGCCACCTCCGTCTTGCCGAAGCCCACGTCTCCCAGCAGGAGCCGGTCCATCGGCACAGGCTTTTCCATATCTTTTTTGATCTCTTCTGCGCTTCTTAGCTGGTCGTCCGTCTCCTGGAACGGGAAGGTATCTTCGAACTCCCGCTGCCACACCGTGTCTTCGGAGAAAGCGTGACCCTTTGCGTGCATTCTGGCGGCGCTCAACCGGATGAGATCCTCTGCCATCTCATCGACGGCCGCCCTGGCCTTTGCTTTCGTCTTCTTCCATTCGGAGCCCGTCAGCTTGTTGAGTTTCGGCGTGACGCCGTCGCCTCCGATGTACTTCTGCAGCGAGCCCAGCTGGTCCACCGGGATGTAGAGGGAGTCTTCCCCTGCGTATTTCACCTTGAGGTAGTCGCGCTGCACACCCTGGACCATCAGGGATTCTATGCCCAGGAACTTCCCGATCCCGTGGGTCTCATGCACCACGTAATCGCCTTCCTGGACATCACTGAAACTCTTGATCTGCTGGCCGCGGGATTTTTTCCTGCGGCGGCTCTTCCTGTAGCTCTGGCCGAAGATATCTCCTTCCCAGATGTAGGCCACCTTCTTGTCCGGAAAGTCGAAGCCCCCCGTTATGGTCCCCTTCAAGATCTTGATGCCTTTGAGGTCCTCCATCGTCAGGAATTCCCGGATGTTCCGGATCCTCTCATCGCTGCTGCAGACGATGGTGACCTGATAGCCCTGCTTGTTGTAGTTCTCCAGTTCCTGTTTCAGCACGTCCATCCTGCCGCTAAAAGCCGGAACAGGTCTCGAGTTCACCTCTATGAGCCTGTCCAGAAACGGTGCGTTCCGGATGGTGGACACGAACGGAGTGAAGATGTATCCCTTCATGGCGTACAGCCGGAAGTAGTCGTCGGTGCCGGACACCTTGGCGAAGTCCTCCCCGATGCCTCTTCCCGACTCCAGGATGGACGTCATGTCCGCTGCCAGTTCCTTCTCGTGCACTTCCAGCGCCTCCAGGATCCGGGCCGGATCGTCGATAAAAATTTCCGGCTCCTGCATATAATCCCAGATGTAATCCGTCTCCTCACAGAAATAGCCCAGCAGCCTCTCCAGATACTGCAGGTTCACCATGTTCTGGGCATACTCCATGAGCTGGTCTTTGCGCTTCTTCAGTTCGTATACCGTCTCGCTGTTTCCCTCTTTTTTGAGGATTTTGCTGATCCGCTTGTCGTAGGCCTTCGCGATCCGCTCGCTTCCCTGAGCGAAGATTGCCTCGTCTCTTATGAGCTGCACGCACTGGCCGATCCTCACCTCTGTGAGGACCTCGTCGGACCTTTGGGTCTCCAGATCAAACGTCCTTATGGAGTCGATCTCTGTGTCAAAGAGTTCGATCCTGCAGGGAGCATCGGCGCCCGGTGTGAAGATATCCAGGATGCCGCCTCGGATGCTGTACTCCCCTCTCGTCTCGATCATGGATACTCTCTCGTATCCCATCCTGTAAAGTCGTGCCGCCACATCTGCCAGATCCACGTCCTCTCCCAAAGAGAGTGTCATGGAGTCGCTTCCGAACTGCTCCGCAGGCGGCAGCTTACGGATGGCCGAAAGCACCGGCGCGATCACGATGCAGTCTTCGCCTGCCGTCACGGCATCCAAGATCTTCAGACGCTCCAGAAGGTCGTCCTTGTTTCTGGCTTCGTACTGCAGGAAGCTGTCGTCTTCTGCCGGGAGCACGTAGATGTTGCGGCTATCAAAAAAAGAAAGATCCACAGCAAGCCGCCGCGCCCTTACTGTTGAAGGCACGACCACGAGGCTCTGGCTCTTCCCGTCACCTAATATGTGTGATATGATCGGCGCGATCCGTCCCTCGGATACGCCGGCTATATTAATCATTCCTTTCCTGCTCATCAGGCTCCTTTGTCTTTTTCTCTTTCTTCTTGTTGAATCTGTTCATGGCCATGTCTATCCCATCGCTCAAGAACACCTCTGCAGCCTGCGCAGCATTCGATATCGCTTCCTGCGTGAGCTTCTCTTCCTCGCTGCTCATCTTGCCGATGACGAAGCCGACCCAATCTTTGCCTTCTGCTCCGCCGATGCCGACTCTGATCCGCGGGAAGTCTCCGCTTCCAAGCTGCTCTACGACTGATTTCATCCCGTTGTGGCTGCCTGCGCTGCCCTTCTTTCTGATGCGGATCGTCCCCAGATCTGTATCGAAGTCATCGTAGATCACCAGGAGGTCCTCCAGGGCCACATCATAGTAATCTGCGATCTGGGATATGGATCTGCCGCTCAGGTTCATGAAGGTCTGCGGCTTCACCAGCAGGACTTTCTTCCCGGCGATCATGCCGTCTCCCGTGAGCGCTTCGTGGCGAAGCCGGCTCACTTTGATGCCGTTTCGCTCCGCCAGCTCATCTATGACCCGAAATCCCATATTATGACGGGTGTTTTCGTATTTGCGGCCCGGATTGCCGAGACCTGCTATAACAAACATTCTATAGTTCTCTCCTGCGTTCTAGTTCATGGTGAAGAGTTTGCTCATGCTCTCGTTGGTATGGATCCTGTTCATGGCCTCTGCGAAGAGCGGTCCCACCGAAAGGATCTTGATCTTGTCGATCATCTTCTCTTCCGGGATCGGCATAGTGTTCAGGAGCACCAGTTCCTCGATGGCCGATTCTCTGATGCGCTCGATGGCCGGTCCCGAAAGCACGGCGTGGGTCGCTGCTGCCCTGACAGACAGTGCTCCCATATCCTTGATGGCGTTAGCCGCATTCGTAATGGTACCTGCCGTATCGATCATATCGTCGATGATGATGCAGTTCTTACCCTCGACTTCACCGATGATGTTCATGATCTCGCTCTTGTTCGGCTCCGGCCGTCTCTTGTCCACGATGGCGATCGGACAGTTGAGAGGCTCGGCGAGTTTTCTCGCTCTCGGCACGCTGCCGTGATCCGGAGAAACGATGACCATGTTCTCTATGTTCTGTTCTGCGAAATAGTCTTTGATGATCGGCATCCCCAGAAGATGGTCCACCGGGATATCGAAGTATCCCTGGATCTGGGATGCGTGAAGATCCATGGTCAGGACACGGTCCGCCCCGGCCGCCTGGATCATGTTGGCCACCAGCTTCGCGGTGATCGGATCTCTCGCCTTGGCTTTTCTGTCCTGACGAGCGTATCCGTAGTACGGGATCACCGCTGTGATCCTGCCGGCGGATGCCCGCTTCATGGCGTCTATCATAATGAGGAGTTCCATCATGTTATCGTTTACAGGATCGCAGGTGGACTGGACGATATAGACGTCCACGCCTCTTACGCTTTCCCATATACTGACTGATACTTCTCCGTCGCTGAACTTGCTGACTGTAGATTTCCCTAGTGGCTTGCCCATCAGTGATGCGATTTCTTCTGCCAGTGCCGTGTGGGAATTACCTGTGAAAACCTTGTACTTCGAAAACACATTATTTTTCATCGTTTCACTCCTCTGCTCCTGAAAGCACTATTTCTTCAGTATTCCTTTTTTCTCTACCCAGTCTTCCTTCGTGACGCCCCTGTCTCTGGCAACAAAAAGTGCGCCGGCCGGAACGTCCTCCGTCACCGTGCTCCCTGCTGCGATGTACGCCTGCTCGCCGACGTTCACAGGAGCCACTAAGTTGACGTTGCAACCTACGAATGCGCCATCTCCCACAACGCTGCGGGACTTGGTCTTACCGTTATAATTCACGAATACGACGCCGCATCCGAGATTGACTTTGCTTCCCACATCGGAATCGCCGATGTAGGTGAGGTGCGACGCCTTTGCGCCGTCTCCCATGGATGAATTCTTGATCTCGACGAAGTCGCCCACCTTGCAACCGTTGCCTACGGTGCTGTTCGGTCTCATGTACGCGAAAGGTCCTACTGTATTATCGTCGCCTACGACGCTTTCGAAGATCATGGAACTCTCGATGTTGTTGCCGTTTCCGATCTTGGAGTCACGGATCTTGGAGTTCTGTCCAATGACGTTGTTCTCGCCGATCACGGTATCGCCTTCGATGACGACGCATGGATAGATCACGGTGCCTTTGCCGATGACGACGCCCTCATCGATGTATGCACTTCTGATATCGATGAAATCCACGCCGTTCTCAAGGTACTCGATGTTTCTTTTGATTCTTTCGTTTTCTGCTTTCTGGTACTCGTTGAATGTCATATGCGCCTCCTGTTATTTATCAAGTTCCAGGATCTTCTCCCCGGCCTTGTAGATGTCTCCTGCTCCCATGGTGAGGACGATGTCGCCCTCCTTCGCATGGTCGTATACGTACTTCGCCATCTCGTCAAAATCCTCGATGCAGCTGATCTGCTTGCTCGGTTCGTGCTCCAAAATCTTGTTCATGAGCTGCTCCGAAGTGACCTTGTAGATGTTCTTCTCCCTTGCGGCATAGATCTCCGCCAGAACGACTTCATCCGCATCCTTAAAAGCTTCTGCGAACTCGTCCATCAGGGCCAGGGTCCTCGTATACGTATGCGGCTGGAAGAGGCACCAGAGTTTCTCGTGCTTCATGTTGCTGACAGCAGCCAGCGTCGCCTTGATCTCCGTCGGGTGATGAGCGTAGTCGTCGATGATCCTGACGCCGCCCTTTGTCTTGCCCAAAAGGTCGAATCTTCTCTGTGTTCCTGTATATCCTTCGAGGGTCTTCGCGATGGCCTCCGGCTCCACTCCCAGAATGTGTGCACATGCAAAGGCTGAGAGTGCGTTCAGTACGTTATGTTCTCCCGGAACAGAAAGTTTTATCCTGCAAAGGGCTTCGCCGCCGTGGTTCGCCACGAAGGACGGCATTCCCTCGCTGGAGAATTCGATGTCCGAGGCGTAGTAGTCGCAGCCCTGTGAAAGGCCGAATGTGACCGCGTTCGGATGTCCTTCGATGACGCTCTTGACGAACGGATTGGCATCGTATGCGATGATGAATCCGTCTTCAGGCACCAGACCTGCGAACTTGTCGAAGGACCTTGCGATGTGGTCCACGTCCTTGAAGTAGTCCAGATGATCGGAGTCTATATTGAGGATGATCTCGATCTTCGGCTTCAAGCTGAGGAAGCTATCCATGTATTCGCAAGCCTCTGTTACGAGGTATCCCGTGCCGCCTATCTCAACATTTCCGTGTATCTCAGGCAATTCCCCTCCTACTAAAATGGTAGGTTTAAAGTCAGCATTTCTGAGTATGAGAGAGGTCATCGATGTAACGGTAGTTTTTCCGTGAGTGCCGCAAATGGCTATGGAATGCTCGTAATCATCCATCAACATGCCCAGAACCTGCGCCCTGGAGAAAAG
>CAMOWO010000036.1 GCA_946628525.1 uncultured Bacillota bacterium
CCGCAAGGAACCGGATGATACACTTTTTATTCTCGGTGCGGGAAGTACGCTCCGGGCCATCAAGAAACATCTGGGCTTTGATGGCAGCCTGATCGGCGTGGATCTGTATGGCAAGAATCATCTCATAGCAGAAGATCTCAGCGAACAGGAACTGTTGAGATCCATCGAGGGCCGTCATTGTAAGTTGATCGTTACCGCGATAGGCGGGCAGGGACACATTTTCGGACGTGGAAACCAGCAGCTCAGCCCGAAGGTCATCCGAAACGTCGGCATCGAGAACATCTGGGTCGTAGCGACAGGCTCAAAAATATTCTCATTGCCGAATCAGCAGTTGTATGTGGATACCGGCGATGAGAAACTCGACGAGCAGCTCAGAGGCTACATGAAAGTGATCAACGGGTGGCAGGAAACTCTGGTCTGCAGGGTATTATAGGAGAAAGACGTATGGCATATGTAGAAATTCAACCGAAATCAAAGGAAGTACAGGAGATCCTCGTCAAGAGGCAGGAAGAAATCTATGCGGCGATCGGCAAGTGTGTGCTGTCAACTTTCGATATCCCGGAAAGTGATATGATCCTGGAATTGCAGGAATGCAGAACGATTTCATTCGATCCGCTGGCTGTCAGGCTGGAATCGGCACCTGACGTAGTGATCAAACTGAACACAAGTGATGTGCAGTTTAAAGATAGAGGAGAGGCATTAGCAGAGAAAATCGTTGATGCCTGGAAGTCCTTGTTTGGAAAAGAACTGGCAATGGAATGCTGGATCCATTTCTTCCATGCTTGGGGATGCAATATTGATTTTGAATGATCGTGGTTACGTGAATAGAGAGGAGAACAACAATGGCAAAAAGACTTACTTCAACACCAAAAAAAGACGGATACAGAATGCCGGGTGAATTTGAACCGCAGGATCAGATCTTCATGGTCTGGCCGGAAAGACAGGATACATGGAGAGCCGGTGCGAAGCCTGCGCAGGAGGCGTTTAAGAATGTTGCAGAGGCGATCAATGAATTCACACCTGTAACGATGATCGTATCAAAGTCGCAGTATGCGAATGCCAGAAACAGATTGTCCGACAGCATCAGAGTCATAGAAGGTTCAAACGATGACGCATGGTTCAGAGACAACGGTCCATGCTTCGTGATCAATGATAAGGGCGACATCAGAGCCTGTGACTGGATGTTCAATGCATGGGGAGGGCTTGTTGACGGCCTGTATTACCCTTGGGACAGCGACGATTCCCTTGCCCAGAAAATCTGTGAAATCGAGAGGGTCGACAGTTACAGAACGGACTTCGTCCTCGAAGGCGGGAGCATCCATGTAGATGGAGAGGGAACCGTCATCACTTCAGAAGAATGCCTGCTCAGTGAAGGCAGAAACCCACACTTAACGAAAGAGGAAATCGAAGAAAACCTCAAAGAATACCTCAACTGTGACAAGGTGATCTGGGTCAAGAGAGGGATCGACCCGGATGAAACGAATGGACATATTGACGATGTGGCATGTTATGTCAGACCTGGTGAAGTTGCATGCATCTGGTCGGATGATCCGGAAGATCCTTTCTATGAAGTCGCACGTGAGTCCTATGAGATCCTGGCCAATTCCGTAGACGCCAAGGGACGCAAACTGAAAGTCCACAAACTCTGCACTCCAAAGCATCCGGTGCTTCTCGAAGGCGCTGACACGATCGATTCATCAGAAAGTGCTCCGGCAAGAGAAGAAGGGGAACAGTGCAATGCTTCCTATATGAACTTCCTGATCACCAATGGTGCGATCATTGCACCGCAGTACGGTGATGAGAACGACGCACTTGCCCTCGAGCAGCTTCAGGAGATCTTTCCTGATCACAAAATCGTCGGTGTTTACACGAAGGAAGTCGTGCAGGGTGGAGGAAACATCCACTGCATCACACAGCAGATGCCTAAGAGATAATGAAAATCACTCGACCATATTCCATACCCCAAAAAGGAGACATGCCGCAGGACATGCCTCCTTTGTTTTGTCAGAAGCTGCGTTTAACGCGCTATTTTATTCAATACGAGTGTCAACAGTCCACCTGTGACGGCAAAGGCGACAGCCACGATAAATGCCATCTGGTACGCACCAGTCATCGTGTGGATGTTGTTCATTGCCATCGGTCCGATCAGTCCTGCAACGGCAAAGCCGATGAACATGATACCGTAGTTGACACTGTTGTTTCGGCGGCCGAATTGCTTCGCTGTGAAACTTGGATAGATCCCCATGATGCTGCCAAATGAGAAGCCTACGCCTGCAATACCACCGTAGAACAGGATCCTGATATCCGAAGAGGCAAATGTCAGGCACAGATTGGCAAGGATCAGGAGAACAAACACGATCTTCATTGTATTCACGATGCCGATCTTATCCGAAATGATGCCGGATACGATCCTTCCAAGCATGTTGAAGAGTGCGATAAAAGATACGACGATGGCGGCGCGCTCCATCGTCAGCCCCATCAGTTCCTGAGACAGGGAAGAGGCCTGGGATATGATCATCATTCCGGAGAAGGCACCGCACGTCATCGTGATGAGCATCAGATAAAACAGCGGTGTGGCCAGCATCTGCCGGTAATTGAACTCCCCGGAGACAGATGGACTGCTGCTCACTTGAGCATCCGTCCTCTCAACAGAGAAGTCCGCGGGACACCTTTGGATGATAAAGGATGAACTGATGACCACGATCAGGATGACAGCACCGATGATCTTGAAGGCCATCGTGATGCCGTATGCCTGATAAAGGGCATTGGCTGCAATGGGAATGATAATGGAACTTCCGCCGTAACAAGCCGTGATCAAGCCTCCGGCGAATCCGCTCCGGTCCGGGAAGAACTTGACGGTATTGGAAACGATCACGCCGTAGACCAGACCCAGTCCAAGTCCGACACCACCTCCATATGCGAGGATCAGTCCGGATACAGAAGTACAGAATCCGCATCCGATCATGCCGCCTCCAAACAGAAGACCGCCGATCACCAGGACCCATTTGGGCCCGATCTTGTCGTTAATAAACCCGCCTGAGATCATCGTAACAGGACCCACTGCATTTGCAATGGTAAATACGATCGTCAGACTTGCGATCTCGTGTCCGGTCACTTCTTCCAGATACAGTTTCATCGGAGTTGCGAAAGCACTCCACGCATACAGAGCACCGATGCTCAGCGCAACGATACAACTTGTTATCAATATCAGCCAGCGTTTTTTGATCAGATCCATTTGTCCACCTTGATGTAAATCGTCGATTATATAATCCCCTAAAATAGAGTATAGAGCGTAAAAGAAAAACACGTAACTGTCCGAAAGTTTGAACTTTTCGGCGGAGGACATTACACTTTAGTAGTATGGATCGTCATGAAATAAAACACCCCCGTGCGTAGGCACGAGGGTTTATGGATACTTCGCTGTTCAGTTATTTCGTGATCGTCTCCAGGATCGTCTTCATGTCGGAGCCCTTCGGGATCTCGTAGTCTCCGATGTCGATCTTGTTGTCCTTCTTCTGTTTCTCGGCGTATGCTGTGAATTCATCCGCGGAGCTTACGAGCCCGGCATCTGCCAGCATGTTGGAAACGTCTGAAAGTGTATTGTTCTTGGTGATGGTGATCTTGACGACGGCCTGCTGCGTCTCTGCCTGCGCTTCCGCTTCCTGCATGGCGGTCTGAGCAGCAACGGTGTCTGGATACTCCATGATGGCTTCCATCCTGTCATAGATGATGAAGGCGGCAGCCAGCATGATCACCAGCACGACGATGATATCGTTTTTGTTATAAATGAAATCTTTTAGCTTGTTCATATGAGAATACTCCCCGACAAATGGTACTGAATTCAAATCCAAGTTATTATACCATAATTTGTATGTCTTAACAACACTTTGCCCATCATATGGGATTGTATTTGCACGCTTTTGGTGTATAATGTAATTCATGGTCAAAATCAGGATAACACAAAACGAAGGGAACCAGAGACTGGACCGGTTCCTGCGAAAATATCTCAAGAGGGCACCCCTCGCCATGATCTATAAGCTCATACGCAAAGATGTCAAGGTGAACGGCAGGAGAGGGAAGGAAGATACCATGCTGACGGAGGGCGACGAAGTCACGATCTATCTTCCGCAGGAGAAGCTCGAAGAGCTCACGGCACCTTTGAAGAAGAAGCGTGCCCGGAAGACCTTCGGGATCGTCTATGAGGATGAGAACGTCCTCGTGGTGAACAAGCCTTCCGGACTTCTGACTCACGGCGATGCCCATGAGAAGAAGAACACCCTCGCCAACCAGGTCATGGGGTACCTTCAGGACAAAGGCGAGTACGATCCTGCTTCGGAGAAGACCTTCTCGCCGGCGCCGGCCAACAGGCTGGACAGGAATACTTCCGGCCTCGTGCTCTTCGGGAAGAACGCGGAGGCTTTGCGGGAGCTTACGGCTGTCATGGGGGCGAAGGAGGATGTCAGCAAGATCTACAGAGCCGTCGTCTGCGGAAGGCTGGAAGGAACGGCCAGGATCGAAGGGAAACTCCTCAAGGATCAGCGGACGAACCAGGTCCGGGTGGATGATTCCGGCAAGGACGCCCTTACGTTTGTGGAGGAAGTGAGGAGCGGAAGCCGGCTCAGCCTCGTGCAGGTGAGGATCGTGACGGGCAGGACCCATCAGATCAGGGTGCACCTTGCGCAGATTGGACATCCGGTGGCCGGAGATGCGAAGTACGGACTTTCCGGTGTGAACAGAAAACTTTTTGAAAAATTTGGCGTGTCGTCACAGATGCTTCACGCTTTTCGTATAGAATTTAAACAGATGCAGGGAATGCTGGAGTATCTTTCGGGGAAGACCTTCGAAGCGCCTGTCCCTGAACTGTTTGATATCGTTATGGAGGAAGCCAACTAGTAATGAAAGAATTTGTAAGAGACGTTATCATCGCACTCGCCATCGTTATCGTGATCTCGCTTGTTGTGAAGCCGACGATCGTCAAAGAACAGTCCATGGAAGACACGCTGCATTCCAACGACTTCCTGTTCCTCTATAAGCTGGCCTATATCAATGACGACCATCCTGAACCGGGCGATATCATCGTGTTCGAGTCGGATCTTGTCAATAACGATCCGCAGGGTTTACCGGGGCTGATAAACAGCCTCACCGGGAAGACGAGCTACAAGCTTTTGATCAAAAGGGTGATCGGCGTTGAGGGAGACGTGATCAATATCAAGGACGGCGTGGTCTACAGAAACGGCGAGGCCCTGGATGAGGACTATATCAAAGAGGATTATACGAACGGATTCATCGATAACCTGATCGTGCCGGAAGACCAGCTCTTCGTCATGGGAGATAACAGGGCTGTAAGTATGGACAGCAGAGAACTTGGTACGATCGCAGAGGATCGAGTGGTCGGCAAGGCTGTTATACGAGTCTTCCCGTTTGAAGATTTCAGGAAACTGTAAGCAGTTGACCATAATAGATTTATTGTTGATGTGAGGAAACGACATGAAACTTGTGGCTAATAACAAGAAAGCCAGACATGATTACTTCATAGAAGAGACATACGAGGCCGGGATATCTCTTACCGGGACCGAGATCAAGTCCGTTAGGCAGGGCAAGGTGAGCATCAAAGAAAGCTACGCCAAGATCGAGAAGGGAGAGGTCATCCTCTACGGGATGAACATCAGCCCGTATGAGCAGGGCAATCGTTTTAATACAGAGCCGCTCAGGCCGCGCAAACTACTGCTGCATAAGAGGGAGATCCGCAAGCTCATCGGCTACACCACCTTGAAGGGGTTGACTTTGGTTCCGCTGCGGATGTACATTAATGACAACGGGCTTGCGAAGGTCGAACTGGCCGTTGCCAGGGGCAAGAAGGAATACGACAAGAGACACGATATAGCGAAACGAGATGCTGACAGACGTATGCAGCAGGCCGTGAGAAAGTAAGGAGGTGCGTTCCATGCAGGATTTTCTGAACAAAGTTGGCAAACACGCTTCGAAGGCTGCGAATATGGCAGGCAACAAAGCGACGGAGATGCTCGAGGTCACGAAGCTCAAGAGCAAACTGAGCGATATCAAAGACGTACAGCGGGCAACGAAGAACGAGATCGGCGAGTACTGCTATGACCTCTACAAAGAGGGCAACGTCACCGACACGCACGTGATCAACCTCTGCAAGAAGATCGATGCAGCAGTTGCTGCCGCAGAGGATATCGAGAGACAGATCGAGAAGGCAAGGGCAGAATATGCCGCAAAGAATGAGTCGCCGGATCCGAGTCTCAACGACTGATCTTGATTGAATCGCTGACCATCCGGGGAGTCCCGCTTCCCGGATACGATATGGGGATGTACAGGTTTCGACGGGGGTGTGGAAACCGGAGAAGCGAGCCGCAGTTTGTCCAGTCTGCGTTAAAAGGGACACGTTAAATATAAACGCTAAAAGAACAAACAATTTCGCACTGGCAGCTTAGTTCTGCCCCGCGCGTCCTCCTCGGTTCACCTGCAGGCTGAGATCAGGACGTCAAACATGCAGGAAAACCTTATGTGAGTTCCCGGTAGCATAAGGGACCAACGGGATAGCCGAGCCGGAAGCCTGCTATTGGGCGCCCGGCAAAGCGAACCAACAAAACAATAGCTGCGCTCGGAGAAACTCCGCTGGATGCGCTTTCGGACAGGGGTTCGATTCCCCTCATCTCCACCACGCAAGGACCCGAAAGGGTCCTTTTAGCGTGGTGGAGATGAGGGGGGTCGAACCCGAGAGAGCCTGAGCGTCAGCACGAGAGTCCGGTGGACGCTCGTGTAGCGAAGTGTCCGAAGCCGACCGAGTGGGGAGGCGAGGACGGCGGAGGGGGAGGGGCCCCTCCGCGCAATTCCCCTCATCTCCACCAGATAACGAAGAGAGCCATGAGGCTCTCTTTTTCGATGGAAATCGAACGAGCGTGACGCGATACAAGGTCCATGCAGAGAAGGGCCAATGGCCCTTTTTTCATGTGAAATACTATGGGTTTATATTCCAGTATGTTAAACTATATACGTAAAAGATGAGCAGACATTTGCCTGCCGCATTGCGACTCCGTTTTTTTGTTAAGAGGAGGTCATGCATGAAAAAGATATTGAAAGCAGCTATATTGACATCGCTTGCCTTGGTATTTGCATTGATGCCGATGGCGGCATCAGAGGTACATGCCGAAACGACGAACATAGTTGTGGATGGCATCAGATATGAATTGAATGATAACGGGACGGCATCGAT